>CAYMAR010000071.1:0-12538 GCA_964388465.1 uncultured Desulfobacteraceae bacterium | reverse complement strand
CCCCAATTTGGGAATCTGCAGAAAGCGGCTGAACTCCTGTTCGTACATTTCCGTCCAGGTGCGGAATAGATTTTCATCGATATCGGTAAACGCGTAGGCATCGACATGCTCACCCAGGCGGCCGGCCTGCTCCAGCATTTTCTGCTGCACTTCCAGATAGCTGTTAAAGCTGGTCTGCGCTAGTTGCGCCAACACTTCGGGCATGGCGCCCGCGCTTTTAAAAAACGCCTCCAATGATTCCGGGCCGGAGAGGGCGCCCGAGATGGCCTGCCAGTTTTTGAGCGTGGCCTCGGCCGAAGCCCGCACGCGACCGTGCGTGCCGCGACGGCCCGCGGCGCTTTCATCCGGAGCGGGGCCGTCGGGGAGCCAGAGGCGCAGCATATTGCCCCACATGGTGGTCATCGATTCGTTCCACTGGGCAAACATGTTGCCGTCCTCTGTGTTCGGGGAGCGTTCTTCGGCCATGTCACACCTCCCTGGCTGTAGGGTCGCGTCAATCGCTTCGGCGGGTTTTGATGGGGCTGCAGGGGCGCGTATCGGTCGCAGGATCGCTAAGCCCCATTAAATGTGATCGGCGTCTTCGGAGGTTTCCGACGATGCCTTCAGCGCCTGCATCAGATCGTCAAAAGCCTTGCTCTGATCGGTGACCAGATTCTGAAAACGGGTCAGCAGGCTCATGTGGCCCATATCTTTATCATCGAGGATGGCTTCCAACTGTTGGATCAAACGCGTCTGTTCGGCAATCTGGGCCTCCAGGCGTTCTTTCTCACGTTTGAGCCGATCGTAGCGATCCAGCGGCACCCATCCCATGAGGGGCGCGTAGGCCTTGAGCGCTTTGTGAAAATCCGCCGTGGCTTTTTGCCATTCGTCGCCGCTGTTGTGTGGAGCGAGGGGCGGCAGGCCGTAGCTTTTGCGAAACAGGGCGGCCAGTTCGCCAGACGGCGAAAATCCGGACTGGATCCAGCGCGAAAGCTCTTCGAGCTGTCGCTGCCCATCAGCGGTCTGCAGCAGCAATTCGCCCCAGAATTTAAAAAAATGGTGATCCACGCGCGTGGGCCTCCTGCCATGGCGGGCAGCCCTTTTTAAAAAGACCAGTCACTGGCCGCCGCGGACGGATTATGATTGGCGGTAAGCCGGCCGATGGACGCAGACCTTAGGCACGGTCCGGAGTTTCATCCAGATCGAGCTGAAAACGCACCGGACCACGATGCTGGCCCTCGCCGAAACGGGTGTGCAGCGCGCAGGCTGAGGCCGGGTGCGACCAGGAGGTGGCGATGGCCACGTGTCCCTTGGGAAATGGCGTCACCTCGGCCGGTACGAAATCCAAAGGCGCCAGGGCGGTGTCCTTCTCGACCAGATCGTCGTGGATACCGTAGCAGATCAGCCAGGGAATCCCTCTTTCCTTGATGCGCTTGAGATTCAGCCGTTTGCCGAACAAGCGGACAGGCAGCGTGCCGTCATCGGCAATGGGTGTATTGAAAGAGGCAAAGCTCATCTCGGTAATGGCCAGCGGCAGATCCATGCGTTCGTACCCCAGCCAGTAATTCAGAGCGGCCGCGGTCTTGCTGATGCTGCCGGCATCGCCGCCGGTGCGGGCCAGCATGGCCAGATCCCGGAAATAGGCGGCCAGCGGCGACTCGGTTTCGATGCTTTTAAGTTTGTAGACCCATCCCATCAGTTGGCCGTCGGCCACCCGATTGCCGTTGGGCAGCGTCTTGGTGCCGTAGTCCAGATCGTTGAAGCGCGCCGGCAGCTGTTTGAGGAAACCGGAGAGACCGCGGCTGCGCGTGCCGTCCATGGGCGACACACAGGTAATGAAAGCATCCACCAGGCCGTCCAGCTCTCCGCTGAGCAAGTTGCACAGCGCATTGAAGCCGCCCTGGCAATAGCCGTTGAGGGTGACCGCCTTGGCATGCCGCTGCCGAATGGTTTCGCAGAAGCGGCGCGTGTCGCGGGCGTCGTCCTCGGCACTCATGGTCTGCAGGGGCTCGCAGGTGGCGATGTCCTTGAGGATGCGAATGTAGGTCGGAATGCCCTGGTTGGCGAAGCAGTGCGCGTAGCTGCGCTCTTCCTGGGGCAAAAATCCCAGAATATTGGCCCCCAGAACGTAGGGCGGCAGAATCAAAATCGGCTTGCGGTCGGATTGGACCTCGACGCCGGGTTTGGTCGGTGCGACGCGGTAAAGCCGGAAGCGTTCGGTTTCATCGACCAGCGGGTGATTTCCAAGCTCGAAGTGAAAACCGAATTCGTCGGCAATACCTTCGATGGCGCGGGGGTAACCGTGGGCCACGAGCGCCAGCAGGGCCCCCTGCTGATGAACGATGTCCACGAGCGGACAGGGATTTCCGGTGGAAAAAGTCTTCGCCAGAGCGGCGGCGGCATCGGCAAACAGCGACTGGGCGTAGCGTTCGGCGGCCGCGACCGCACCATCCAGGCTTCGCCGGATCAGGTCGAGGTTGAACAGGCCCAGATCGGTGTAGGCCTTAAAAACTTCGTTCAGACCGTCAGCACTGGCCTTGCGTATCTCGGCCTGCTGGAAATACTGGGTCGAAAGCAGAAAAGGGATGAGAAAGCTGCTTTGGTAGCTGGCTACGCCGCTGGCGGCATCGAATGCCGCACTGACGATATCCGTACCAGTGCGATAGCCCTTTAGATAACTGTCAGCGGAAAGTTGATGGGCACAGTCGGCAGTCATAGTCCTCTCATAATGCATCCTGGTTGGTTGTCCGTCAAGCCGGCAGCCTCAGGGGGCAGGCATTCGACCTGCCCCTGAGGGCGGACCAGCGGGGATGACATCGAACGGTGGAGGGACTACTCACCTTCGGTGAAATAGGACTCGACCTTTTCGTAATTGGCATCCACCATACTTTTGAAATCCTGGCAGCCTTTTTTGTAGGAATCCATCCACTCGCGGAGCGCTTTCTTGCCTTCGTCCGGCAGCCAGCCGGCCTGACCCATAAAGGCGTCGAGCATTTTCTCGTTCTGCTCGTAAACCAGGTTCATGGCTTTAAAACTGTTGTCAAAGGCCGACTTGTTGAACTGCACCATCTGTTTGGCAATCTGTTTGTGATCCATCATTCTTACCTTCCTCCTTTAATATGCTGGGCGTTACGGTTTCCGGACCACCAGGTCCGGGATTACGATTGGGTTCGGGCCGGATTGAGCCAGCCCGCGATCATCGTGAACTGAGCGTCCACCATGGATTCGAGCGTCTGACGGCCCGATTTCAACATATCGGAACCGTATTCCCAGGTCCTCCGGGCTTCATCGGGCATCATCCCGGTTTGCTCGAGGCAGGTGCGGGCAAAGCGCTCGCCATGGTTCAGCCATAGGGCCTGGGCTTTGATGTTGTTTTGAACGAGGGTCTTCTGGAGTTTCAGGATCTGTTTCGTCATTGCAAAATCAGTCGGTGTCATTGTCGGACTTCCTCCTCGCGGGTTAGTGTTCTCGATCAACTAACCTTACTTACTATAGTGTCCCAAGGGCCGGCGTCAAGCAAAAAAATTGTGCAATGCACAATTTTTTTGGCAATGACCTGAAGTTGATTTTTAAATAGCTAAAAATGCATTGTATTTCAGCTTCTATGTGTTTATGATATGGACGAAATTATTTTGCATAGCAACATGAAACGGGGCCGATTAAGGATGAACACTTCGCAGAGACCGCGCATTTACAAAAAATACGCCAACCGGCGCATCTACGACACGCACGCCAGCGGCTACGTCACGCTGGAGGAACTGGCGGAGGTCGTTCGCCGGGGGGGTGAGGTCAAGGTCGTCGACGCCAAGACCAAAGAGGACGTGACGGCCTTCATTCTCACCCAGATCGTGCTCGAAAAAGCCAAACGCAAAAACGCGTTGCTGCCCGCACCGGCATTGCATTTGATCATACAGTACGGGGACAATGTCCTGCTGGAGTTCTTCGATACCTACCTGCAGCAGATCGCCCGCAACTACATCCAGTACAAAAAGAGCGTCGACGCCCAGTTCAAACGCTGGCTGGATCTCGGGATGGACCTTTCGCCAGCCAGCCGGGGCGGTGCGCCTGAAACCAATCCCTTCGCCGTATTCTGGGGCCCCCTGGCCGATCCCGACGGGCGGGATGATGAATAGGGCGAATCCCGCCGCGGCACCCCTCCGATCATAATTGTGCAGATGCGAAATGCCTGCTAAACGCCTTGTCCGCATGCGTTTTCACGAAGCCGGCCAAGATCCCGGGGGCGAACGACTGGGCCGCGGCATGCCGACTCCAAAATCAACGCGGTGCAGGAAAGGTCCCTCGTCGGTCGCGAGATGGACGAAAGGGTCCTGCCCGGCACCTTACCTCAATGACATGATGGTGAGGTGCAGGTTTCATACACTCAAAAAATTTTCAAAATAATATCTTGAAATCTAGATAATTAAGGTTAGGTTGCCGATATGGAATCCGGCGCCCACATAAGACTGATCCTCTGGAAGGCGGCCAAGGCCGTTGAAAAGGTGGACCGCAAGAGCATTGCCCGCACAGGCCTCAAGCTGACCGATTTCCAGATCATGGAAGTCCTGCTTCACAAGGGCCCGCTGCCGATCAATACGATTGCCGGGAAGGTGCTCCTGACCAGCGGCTCCATGACCGCGGCCGTCAACCGGCTGGTGCGCAAGGGACACGTGAAGCGCGTCCAGGACCCGTCCGACGGACGCTGTTTCCACGTGCACCTGACCGCCAGCGGCCGCCGGGTCATCCAGCAGGCCTACGACGGTCACAGTCAAAACCTGGAAATGATCGCCGGCGTTCTCACGGCGGCCGAACGCCAGGATCTGGTGAGGCTGTTGAAAAAGCTCGGCCGGGGTGCCGAACAGAGGATATAAATTTTTTATGCATATATCTTGAAATCAAGATTTTAGGAGACGACCATAATGAATTCTTCACAGGACAACCTCAAGATCAGCGGAATCCACCATATCACGGCCATTGCGGCATCGCCGGCCGAAAACCTCAACTTCTACGAAACCGTCCTGGGGCTGCGGCTGGTCAAGCAGACCGTCAATTTCGACGATCCTCATACCTACCATCTCTACTACGGCGATGGGGAAGGCGCACCGGGAACGATCATCACCTTTTTCCCCTGGGAAAACCTCCCGCGCGGACGGGCGGGGGCCGGCATGGTCACGGCCATTGCTTTTGCCATACCGGGCGAATCCATCCCCTACTGGCAGGAGCGGCTGCGACGCCACGCGGTGGCCTTCGCGGAAACGGTCCGGTTCGGGGCACCGGCGCTGCGCTTTGACGACCCGCATGGTCTTACGCTGGAGCTGGTGGGCGTCGAGGCGCCGCCGACGGTCCGGGCCTGGCCCGAAGGCTCCATCCCGGCCGCGCACGCCATTCGGGGTTTCCATACGGCCACCGTCCTGAGCCGCGACCCGGATGCCACCCAGGCGCTGCTGACCCAGGTTATGGGCATGACCCGGGTGGGGAAGGACGGCGATCGGCAACGGTTCCGCATGCCGGCCGCGGATGCGCCCGGGCATCTTATCGATCTCGTGGAAGACGCATCGGCGCTGATCGGCCAGCAAGGCGGCGGCACCGTCCATCACATCGCCTTTCGCGTGGCCGATGCACAGGTCCAGGCGGCCTGGCGCCGGGTGCTCGCTCAAAAAGGTTTCAATCCCACCGCGGTGCGCGACCGGAATTACTTTCAATCCATTTACTTCCACGAGCCCGGCGGCGTGCTTTTCGAGTTCGCCACCGATCCGCCGGGCTTCGCGGTGGATGAAACACCGGCGGAGCTGGGCACGCGCCTGAAGTTGCCGCCCCAATACGAATCCATGCGCAGCCGGATCGAAAGCCGATTGTCGCCCCTGCGGCCGGCGGATTTCCGCCACGTGTTCGCTCCGGCGGCAGCGGGCCGCGATGACGGGGCCACCATCGTGGCCCTGCACGGCACGGGCGGCAACGAGCGCGATCTGCTCGATCTGGCGCGCGCCGTGAGTCCGACGGCGGCGATTTTGAGCACGCGCGGCAAGGTCTCCGAAAACGGGATGGCGCGCTATTTCCGGCGCCTGGCGGAAGGCGTCCTGGACGAGGACGATGTGATCCGCCGGGCGCATGAACTGGCGGATTTTCTTTCTGCCGCCGCAAGCCGCTACGGCCGCGACCCCCAACGGCTGACAGCGCTGGGTTACTCCAACGGGGCCAACGTGGCGGCCGCGGTCCTGCTTCTGCGCCCGGAGATTTTCAAGCGGGCCATCCTGCTGCGGCCCATGATGCCGCTAACGGATATTGTGCTGCCCGATCTGCGCGGGAAGGAGATCCTGATTTTGAAGGGTCGCCACGACAGGGTCATTCCGGCAACGCGCACCGATCGTCTGACGCAAGCCCTTACCACTGCTGGTGCCCAGGTGTCGCTCGAGACGCTCGCGGCCGGTCATGGGCTGACGCCCGACGACCCGGAGATCGCCCGGGGCTGGTGGGCGGATGCACCCCGACCCACCGCTGTGGGGTTCTGAAACGTCGGTGGCCGGCTTGCCGTGGCCCGTCCACAGCGCTGCTCCCCGGTCGGCGATCGACCGCAGGCGAGCGCCGGGCAGAAGCATTGCGGCCGATTTCAGGCGCGCGGTCGTTTCTTGACCGGCAGCGCGATAACGGCGTCATCGGCGATGACGAAAACCCGGTCGGCCGTCCGCGGACGGATCCGTTGGCAGCCGGTAAAGCTGCCGAAGGCCGGCAGCAGGCCCTGGTCCGGACCGAAGCAGAAGCACGGCAGGGTCGCCGCGAGACCGCCCCGGCCGCGCATGGCCACGGCCGGATGCAGGTGCCCGGCCAAATTGTAGCCCGCCGCCGCGCCTTGCGGCTTATGGGTGAAGGTAAAAGGATCCTCGTGCCGCTCTTCCCCAACCCAGTCGAATCCGAAGGCGGGTGACGGTGGCCCGCCCCACCGGTCATGGTTGCCGCTGACCAGCGCGAAGACGACGCTGGGGTGCGCCGCGCGCCAGGGGCCGACCCGGTCGTCGTAAGCTTGGCGGTCGCCGATCGGGCCGTGCGTCAGATCGCCCAGAAAGAGAAGGGTGTGGGGCCCGAGGACCGTTATCAGGCGTGACAGACGCTGTAAATCGGCCGCCATCGTGCCTTGAGGGACAGGAATGCCGCGTTCCCGGAAAAGCTGGGCCTTGCCGAAGTGGGCATCGGCCACGACCAGCATTTTCCTCTCCCGCCAATATAGGGCCCGCTCGGGCAGCAGGACCAGGCGCTGACCGCACAGCGTATGCTCGACGCAGCGGCTCCGGTCAGGGCCCCGGCCACCGGGCCGGTTCGGCGCGTCAACCGTCATCGGCCCTTTTCTCCAGCCGCAACTGCATGCGGCGCACGCGCTCGGCCAATTTTTCGGAACTCAGGCGGCTGCGCAGGCGGTCGACCATGATCGGGAAGGCCAGCGGCGTGGGTTGCTCGAGGTCGACCCGGCGCAGCCGGGCCGTCCGCATTTCTTCCAGACACGCCTGCAGCCGCCGGTATTCGAGCTGCTGTTCCAGGACTTCGCGGGTGGACTGGGCCAGCAGCAGGTTGTCCGGGGCATAACGTTGAAACACGTTGTAGAGCAGGCTGCTGGAGGACTGGATCTGGCCGCTGCGTTTGGGGCGGCCGGGGTAACCCGGAAAAACCAGCCCGGCCACCCGTGCAATTTCGCGGAACTGCCGCCGTCCCATCTCGGCGGCGTTGACGCTGGCCAGAATGTCCGCCATCAACCCCTCGGTGGTGAACAGGCGCCGGTCTTCAATGGCTTTCAGCGGGATTTCGCGGTCCGCTAGCAGCTCGAGCCCGTAGTCGTTGGCGGCCAGCGAAAGGGAGAGCGGCCGCTTCCGGGAGAGCCGGTAGGCCAGCAGGGCGGCCAACCCCTCGTTGACGAGGCGGCCCGCGAAGGGAAAAAGGAACAGGTGGTGGCCGTCCCGGGAGACCAGTGTTTCGAGCAGCAGTTCATCCGCACCGGGGATGATCGAGCGGCGGGACTGGAGTTCCAGGATCGGCTCGAGGGCCTGCATTTCGGGCGCATCCCCAATGCCCCGGGCGGCCTGGTCCAGTTGGGCGCGCACGGCTGCGGCCAGTTCGGTCGACAGCGGCATGCGCCCGCCCAGCCACTGGGGGATCGGGCCCCGGGTCGCGCGGCTCTTCCGCACGTGGAGCACCATATCGCGCAGGCGGACGTATTCGAGCCGCCGGCCGGCGAAGACGAACACATCTCCCCGTTTGAGCCGGGCGATGAAGCGCTCCTCCACCGACCCCAGTCGGCGGCCGTTCAGGAACTTGACGACGATCGCGGCATCCGCGGTGATCGTGCCGATTTGCATGCGGTGGCGGCCGGCGGTCCGGTCACTGGCCGCCACCAGGCGGCCGTCGCGTCGGACGATCTTGTGAAATTCGGGATAGGCGCCGAGCGCATCGCCGCCGGTGGAGACGAAATCCAGGACCCAGTCGTATTCATCCCGCGGCAGGTCCTGAAAGGCATGGGTGGTGCGCAGCTCGCGGTACAGGGCCCCGGGGCGGAAACCGTCGCCCAGGGACAGGGTGACCAGGTACTGGGCCAGGACGTCCAGGGGGCGCGTGACCGGCATCCGCGGCTCGATGCCGCGGGTGGCGATGGCGCTGCGGGCGGCCGCCACCTCCACCAGTTCGAAGGCATGGGTCGGCACGCAAACGACCCCGCTGGTCAGGCCCGGGCGGTGCCCGCTTCGGCCGGCGCGCTGCATCAGCCGGGCGATGCCTTTGGGACTGCCGATCTGGATCACCTGATCGACGGGGCTGAAGTCGACACCCAAATCGAGGCTGGAAGTACAGACCACGGCCTTCAGCGCGCCTTCGCGCAATCCCTGCTCCACCCGCTCACGCTCGCGGCGGTCAAGCGAGCCGTGGTGCAGCGCAACGCGCGCGCGCCAGTCCGGCCGCGCGTCCAGGAGGGCCTGATACCAGATTTCGGTCTGGGAGCGGGTGTTGGTGAAAACCAGCGTGCTGCCGGCGGCCTCGATGGTGGCGATCACCCGGGGCAGAAGTTTCAGCCCCAGGTGACCGGCCCAGGGGAAACGCTCCATCTTCTCCGGCCGGATGGACGTCACGCGGATGGTTTTGGGCTCGCGCCCACGGATCAGAACACCGTGGCGGGCGCGGCGGCCCAGCAGGGTCCGCAAAGCGGTGTCGGTATTGCCCAGGGTGGCCGAGAGCCCCCAGGTGCGCACGCGCGGCTGCCAATTTTTCAGCCGCGCCAGAGCCAGCTCCACCAGCACACCGCGTTTGGTGCCCATGAGTTCGTGCCATTCGTCCACGACCACGAGTTCGATCTGTTCGAAGCGCCCCCGGGCCCCGGTATGGGACAGCAGCAGGTGGAGGCTTTCCGGCGTGGTCACGAGCACGGTGGGCAGCCTTTGCTGCTGCCGCTTTTTGACGGCGGCGGGCGTATCCCCGGTGCGTCCGCCCACCTGCCAGGGCAGGCCGAGTTCGGCGGCCGCCTGTTGCAGCGCTGCCAGGGTGTCCGCGGCCAGGGCGCGCAGGGGTGTCACCCACAGGATGGTGAGCGGGGCCGCGTGGTCGCGTTTTTTTCGATCCGTTTCCGCCGCCAGGCCGTCCGCCATCGCGCCGAAGGCGGCGGCGCAGGTTTTACCGATGCCGGTGGGGGCGTGAATCAAACCGCTGCGGCCGGCCCGATAGGCTTTCCAGGCCTCGCGCTGGAACGCCAGCGGCGTCCAGCCGCGAACCTCAAACCAGTGCTCGATCCGCTTCCGGGCCTCAGCGGGCCCGTGGGATGCGCGTGCGCGGGGCTGGGTTCGGGCGGTCATGCGTGGCATTCAGGCCTCGGGTCCGTCAGTTGCGCTCTTCAGCAGCGCCTGGAGGGCATCGAGCGTGTCGGCTTCCGCAATGGTCTTGTCGCGCCGCCAGCGCAAGATCCGCGGAAAACGCACGGCCACCCCGGACTTGTGACGCTTCGAGGCCCGGATGCCCTCGAAGGCGATTTCGAAAACCAGTGCCGGGCGCACCGAACGGACCGGGCCGAAGCGCTCCCGGGTGTTGCGCTGAATGAAACGGTCCACCTCCCGGATCTCGGCATCGCTCAGGCCGGAATAGGCCTTGGCAAAGGGCACCAGGCCATCCCCCTGGCGCACGGCGAAGGTGTAGTCGGTGTAGAGCCCGGCGCGCCGGCCGTGACCCCGCTGGGCATAGATCAGCACCGCGTCCACGGTCAGCGGGTCGATTTTCCACTTCCACCAGTCGCCGCGTCGCCGGCCGATCCCGTAGACCGAGTCGCGCCTTTTAAGCATGAACCCCTCCACCCCGCGGCGGCGCGATTCCCCGTGCAAGTGACGGAGCGCCTCCCAGTCCGGGGCTGCCACCACCGGTGAAGTGATGAGGCGGCTTTCTGCCAGCGGCGCCAGGACACGGGCCAGGGTCTCCCGGCGCCGGGCGAGCGGTGCGCTGCGTTGGTCGCGGCCGTCGAACTCGAGCAGATCGTAGGCCAGGAAGGACACCGGTACCTCCGCCAGGAGTTTTTTCCCCACGGTCTTACGGCCAATGCGGCGCTGAAGCTCACCAAAGGGCAGGGGCTGATCTTTTTTCCAGGGCAGAATTTCACCGTCGAGCACCGTGCCGTCGGGCAGTTCGGCGGCCGCGGCCGCCAACTCGGGGTATTTGTCCGTGACCAGTTCTTCGCCCCGGGACCAGATAAACGTCTGCCCCCGGCGCCGGATCACCTGACCGCGGATCCCGTCCCATTTCCATTCCACCTGCCAGTCTTCCGGCGGCCCCAGATCCTCGGGCACGCCGTCCAGGGCATGGGCCAGGTAGAACGGATAGGGGCGGCTGATGTCGGCATCGGTGGTGTCGGCGGATAGCAATCGCTGGAAAGTGTCCGCCGTGGCCGGCCACTCGCCCATGAGCCGGTGGGTGATCACGGCGGCATCGATGCCGCTCATACGCGCCAGGGCCCGCACCACCAGGCGCCGGGAGACGCCCACCCGGAATCCGCCGGTAATCAGCTTGTTCCAGACGAATCGCTGGGGGGCGTCCATCCGGTCCCAGGCCGCGAGAACCTGCCGGCGGCGGTCTTCGATGTCGATCTCGCCAAGGGGCAGCAGATCCTGCGTCACCCATACGTGCAGCGGCCGGTCGCTTACGCTCGCGGGCGGCGGTATGAGCAGGGTGATGGTCTCGGCCAGATCCCCGACCACATCATAGCTGGCCTCGAAGAGCCATTCGGATATGCCGGCGTGTTCGCCCGCCCAGGCCATCAGTTTGCGGGTGGGGACCACCTGGCGCGGTTTGCGGCCGATCAGAAAACGGATGGCCCAGATGGCGTCGGCCGCCGGCGTGCGTTCGAAGTAGTCGGCCATGGCCGCGATCTTGCGATTGGTGCTGGTGGTTTCATCCAGGCGGCGGTAAAGGTCGGCAAAAGCCCTCATGCGCCCTCCTCGTCCACTGGTGTTTCGGCGGCCGCGGTCATTTCGATGACCTCGGCGGCCCGACCCTTTTCCTGGAGCCAGCGCACCATCTCGGCGCTGTATCCGTGGGTGACCCCGATGGCGTCCGCGCCGCTGGCCGCGATGGTGGCGGTCAGCCCGTCCCAGTCGCAGTGATCGGAAATGATGAAGCCCCGGTCCACGGCGCGGCGCCGTCGGTGCCCGCGAATGCGCATCCACCCGGAGGCAAACGCCCGGGAGCGCTGCGGAAAACGGCGCATCCAGGCCGGGTGGTCGGCCGAGGGGGGGGCGAGCACGAGCGCACCCCGCAAAAGGGCTTTGTCCTTGATATCGCCGACATAGGCTGTTTCCGGCAGGGACACACCCGCCTTGCGGTAGATCCGGTTGATCTTGGCCACCGCCCCGTGACAGAAGATCGGTCCGATGGCGGGGTCCAGGCCGGCCAGAATTCGCTGGGCCTTGCCCAGGGCATAGGCGAACAGGAGGCTGGTGCGGCCCTGGTCGCGATTTTGCCGCCACCAGGCGTTGATCGATGCCAGAACCGTATCCGCGGCCGGCCATTTGAAGATCGGCAGGCCGAAGGTGGACTCGGAGATGAAGGTGTGGCAGCGCTGGGGGTCGAGTGGCGTGCAGGTCGGGTCGGCGGCCGTCTTGTAGTCGCCTGAGATCACGGTGACGTGCCCCCGGTGCTCGATGCGCACCTGGGCCGAACCCCGGATGTGCCCGGCCGGGTGCAGGGAAAGAACCACCCCGCGGCGGGTCGTCTGTTCGCCGTAGGCCAGGGCCTCGATGGGGGCGTCCGGGCCGATTCGGGCCTGCAGGAGGTCCAGGCCTTCGCGGGCGCATAGATAGGACGCGCTGCCCGCCCGGGCGTGGTCGGCGTGGGCGTGGGTGATGACGGCGCGTTTTACCGGGCGTAGCGGATCGATGTAGAAATCCCCCGCGGCGCAATAGAGGCCGCTCGGGGTCGTTTGGAGCAGGGTTTTCACAGTTTACATCCGGGTTTGTCTTATACTGGCCTCAGGCCCCTTGGCCGCGGTCAGACCGGCGTTTGTCAAGCCGATGGCTGCATTGAAGACGATGATAATCACGATTGATGCAAAGCA
>CAYMAR010000070.1:4105-12682 GCA_964388465.1 uncultured Desulfobacteraceae bacterium | reverse complement strand
CTGTTTGCCAACAAGGGCTATGCCGAAACGACCACCCTCGAGCTCTCCGACGCCATCGAAGTGGCATCCGGTACCGTCTTCTATCATTTCGGCTCCAAGGAGGGGCTTTTCCTCGCCATTCTCGAGGATATCCACCATACGATCGAAACGGAATTCGAAAATTATTTTAAAGAACTCCGATTTCCCTCCGGGCTCCAGATGCTGGAGGAGGTGATCGCCTTCTACCTCTACCTGGCGTCCAAACACGAATCCCAATTCATGCTGCTGCAACAGCCCCACACCAGCAAGATGGCCCAGACCAATCCGAAATGCCGCCAATATCTGGAAGCCATCTACAATCGTCTCGTCGATATTTTCGAGCAGACCATTACGTTGGGGCGCAAAGATGCCTCCATAGCCGATTTACCGGTCCGCAAGACCGCGCTGATCGTCTTTTCGATGGTGGACGGCTTCGTTCGGCTGAAAAACAACAATATTTACGAAGCGGGAGCGTTATTCAATGAACTGGTTAAGCTCTGCCAAAGAATGCTCGAAAACCGAACAGACCAGCCTGAGCCTGTCCTTGATAATTAGATTACTTCCCTTTTTGGAGTGGTTTAAGGGTTATCGCAGGGATGCGTTTCAGCGGGATGCCCTTTCTGGACTGACCGTTGCGCTCGTGCTGATTCCCCAGTCCATGGCCTATGCCCAGTTGGCCGGCCTGCCGGCTTATTTCGGGCTATACGCTTCGTTCCTACCGCCGATGATTGCCGCCCTGTTTGGGTCGAGCCGCCAGTTGGCCACCGGCCCTGTGGCCGTGGTTTCGCTGATGACCTCGGCCTCTTTGGAACCGTTGGCCTCAGCCGGCAGCGAGGGCTTTATCGCCTATGCCATCCTCCTGGCGCTGATGGTCGGTGCTTTCCAGTTCACGCTGGGCGTTTTACGCCTTGGCTTGGTCGTCAACTTCCTGTCCCATCCGGTGGTCAACGGCTTCACCAATGCGGCGGCGATCATTATCGCTTCGTCCCAGCTCTCCAAGATGTTCGGGGTTTATGTGGACAAGGCCGCCCACCACTATGAAACCATCATCCATGTCTGTCAGGCCGCTTTCCACTATACCCACTGGCCCACGCTTCTTATGGGGGCGCTGGCCTTCGGCATCATGTACGGATTGAAGAAATTCAACCCGCGGATTCCGAATGTGCTGGTAGCGGTTGCCGTGACCACCCTGCTTTCCTGGGGGTTCGGTTTTCAGCACGACACAAGTGTATCAAGCGAGGCCATCGCCCCCTTGGTCGTCCGGCAGAAGATCACCGCCTACAACGCGGCGACCGAGGCCATTCCCGCCCTGGCCGCCAAGCGCGCCCAGGCCACCACCGCCCTGGAGAACGCCAAATCGCAAAACGACACGCTGGCCGTGTTGGATGCCGACCACGACGTCAAGATATTCACGGCCCAGATCGAGCGCCTTAAAAGCGAGGCGCACCTCTATCGCGAATCGATTCGTGATACCCTTTTTCGGGCAGTCAAAGGGCCGCAGGGTCGCCTGATGTTCTATCCCCAGGAAAGTCTGCCGGAAGGGCTCGAATCCGATGGTCGCATTTGGCGCATCAAGGTCGGCAACAAGCCTCTCGACACGGACCACCTTGCCATGTCCGGAGGCGGCGCCGTGGTCGGGGCGATTCCCAAAGGGTTGCCCGGCCTGTCGATGCCGAAGGTCGATTTCAAAGTCTTGGCCGGCCTTTTTCCTTATGCCGCCATCATTTCCCTGCTGGGCTTCATGGAGGCGATCTCTATTGCCAAGGCCATGGCCGCCAAGACCGGCCAACGGCTCGACCCCAACCAGGAGCTGATCGGTCAGGGATTGGCCAATATGCTGGGGTCGATCGCCAAGAGCTATCCCACCTCGGGGTCTTTTTCACGTTCCGCCGTCAATCTCCAGGCCGGAGCCGAAACCGGACTGTCGAGCGTCTTCACCAGCCTGGCGGTGGTGATCGTCCTGCTCTTTTTCACGCCGTTGCTCTACCATCTGCCCCAGGCCGTCCTGGCCGCCGTCATCATGATGGCCGTGATCGGGCTCGTCAATGTGTCCGGCTTTATCCATGCATGGAAGGCCCAATGGTACGACGGCGCCATTTCCATCATCACCTTTGTCTGCACCCTGTTGTTTGCCCCCCATTTGGACAAGGGCATCATGGTGGGCGTCCTTCTTTCCCTGGGCGTTTTCCTTTACAAGAGCATGCGGCCCCGGGTCGCCTCCCTGGCCCGTCATGAGGACGACGCCTTGCGCTGCGTCGAAGAACACGGCCTGCAAGAGTGTGCGCACATCGCCGTCATCCGCTTCGACGGCCCCCTGTTTTTTGCCAATTCGAGCTATCTGGAAGATCAGATCACCGACCGGATGCAAGCCAAACCTGAATTGAAACATATCCTGATTGTAGCCAATGGCATCAACGATATGGACGCTTCCGGCGAGGAAATTCTATCCCTGCTCATCGACCGGGTCCGCAGCGCGGGTGTGGATCTATCCCTGAGCGGTGTAAATGAATCGGTCATGAAGGTGTTGAAACGGACTTATTTGATCGCCAAGATCGGTGAAGACCATATTTTCCCGACCATGGAAAAGGCGATCGGTGCGATCCACGCCGGGGCACACCTGGACAGCCGTGAGACCACCTGCCCGCTGACTTCCGTGTGCCGGCAGGCCTGATCTCCACCTTCAAAGGAGAAATCTTCAATGTCAAGCATCAGCATTTTCAGCGGGTTGTTTTGTCGCGAAGAGGCCATCGTGGACGCGCTGGTGGCCCGTACCGGCTTTCGCCTGATTTCCGACGGCGATGTGATTCGCGAAGCCAGCCGAATTTCGGCAATGGAGCCCGACAAGATCGAGCGCGTATTTTCTTCCAAAGTGTCGGTATTCAACAAGTTCACCCACGAACGCGAACGCGCGGTCGCGTTCATGAAACTGGCACTGGCCCGAAAGTATTTGGATGATGGATGTATTTACCGAGGCTTTTCCGGACTGTTGATTCCCAAACGGGTCGCGCATGTGCTGCGCGTCTGCCTGATTGCGGATATGAAATTCAGACTGGCCGAGGCCGCCCGGCAGGATACCGTCAAGGGGGACGCCCATCGTCGTATCCAGGCGGCGGATGAAAAATGCGCGGCCTGGATTGGGCTGTTGGAGGCCGACCAAGATCCCTGGAACAGCGCGCACTACGATATCACCATCCCCATGAACAAGGACAGCGTCGAGGAGGCCGTTGAACTGATTAGCAGCTATGCCGGGTCCGGGGCTGTCAATTACACGCCGCTGACCCAGCGGGCGGCGGAAGACTTTCGGTTCGCCGCCGAGGTGGAAGTGGCATTGGCCAAAGAGGGTCACAATGTCGGGGTCGATGCCCGTGACGGCAAGGTGACGCTCACCATCAACAAGCAGGTGCTCATGCTCAGTCGTCTCGAGGAGGAACTCAAGGAGATCGTTCACAAGGCCTCGGGCGTCGAGCAGGTGGAGATCAAAGTCGGGGAGGGTTTTCACCAGGCCGACATTTATCGCCGGTTTGATTTCAAGATGCCCTCCAAAGTGCTTCTGGTGGATGACGAACGGGAATTTGTGCAGACGCTTTCCGAGCGCCTCCTGATGCGGGACATGGGCTCGACCGTGGCTTACGACGGTGAATCGGCCCTGGCCATGGTGCAGGAGGAAGAGCCCGAAGTCATGATTCTGGATCTCAAGATGCCGGGTATCGATGGCATTGAAGTGCTTCGCCGGGTCAAGGAGACGCGCCCGGACATCGAGGTCATCATTCTGACCGGGCACGGATCCGAGGCGGATCGGAAGACCTGTATGGACCTCGGCGCGTTTGCCTATTTGTACAAGCCGGTGGACATCGAGCAACTGAGTGAAACCCTGAAGCAGGCCAACCAAAAAATCCTGGAGCGCAAAAAGGCGGGCAGCGTTTCCTGATTGCGCTGCGCACCGCCGGGCAGGTCAACGCAATGTCGTTTATTCGCCATCTCGAAAATCTCCGGCCCCGGTTTTTAAAGGGCGAAATCATCGAGGCCAAGCAATTTCGCTACCTGTTCAACTACCCGCGGTTGTGGCAGGTGGCCATCATGCTGATGGCCACCGTGGCGGTCGTGCCCCTGATCGTGCTGGCGATCTTCGATTACCGCGTCACCCATCAGGCCGTAAAATCCGAGATCCTGCTGCGGACCTCCCGGCTGGCATCCAACACCAAACGCGCGATCGCCTTTTACCTGGAAGCCCGCAAATCGGCCCTCGATTTCATTGTTCACGACAACGATCCCGAAGCGCTGCGGGATACTGCGCGGCTGCGAGAAATTCTGGCGGATCTTGACAACGGGTTCGGCGGCTTTGTCGACCTGGGCGTCATCGACGCCCAAGGCCGGCAGATCACGTATGTCGGGCCCTACCGTCTCGAAGGCAAGGATTACAGTCCGCAGGCCTGGTTCCGGGAGGTCGTGGAGCAGGGGATCCACATCAGCGACGTCTTCCTGGGATATCGCCAGCTGCCCCATCTGGTCATAGCGGTCAAATATCCTCTGGCGGCGGGTTCTTTCTATGTGCTGCGGGCCACCATCGACACGGAGCGTTTCAACCGCATTTTGAGCGAACTGGAGGTCAGCGGGGACGGCGATGCCTTTCTGGTCAACCGCGACGGCATTCTCCAGACCCCGACACGCAGCTCGGAAAAGGTCTTCGAACGCTCCCAACTGCCGGTGCCGCCCTATTCGGCGCATACCGAAGTGTTCGAATCGCGCACTTCCCGGGGGGTGCCGCTGATCGTGGGATACGCCTATATACCCTCGACATCCTTCGTCTTGATGATCGTTAAGAACACGGAACGGGTCATGCAGGCCTGGTATGCCACCCGGCTCGAATTTATCGGATTTCTGGTGGTCAGCGTCATTGTCATTCTGACCGTGATTATGGCGGTGGCCACCTATCTGGTCAACAGCGTGTACCTGACCGACCGCAAGCGCCTCATGACCCTGCACGCCCAGGAATACGCCGCGAAACTGGCCTCCATCGGTCGACTGGCGGCGGGTGTGGCCCATGAGATCAACAATCCGCTGGCGATCATCAACGAAAAAGCCGGACTGATCAAGGACCTCCTGCAAATGCCGAACGCCACCCAGAACGGTTCGCGCCTTGTCAACGAGACCGATGCGATCATTTTCTCGGTGCAGCGCTGCGGGACCATTACAAAGCGTCTGCTGAATTTCGCCCGCCACATGGATGTCAGCCTGGATAATATTTCACTCAAGGAACTCATGACGGAAGTGTTAGGTTTTTTAGGCAAAGAAGCCGAATACCGTTGCATAGCGGTCAAGGTGGAGATTTCGGAAAATATCCCGGCCCTTTACACGGATCGAGGCAAACTCCAGCAGATCTTTCTCAACATCATCAACAATGCTTTCGCAGCCATGGAGGACGGCGGCCGCCTATTCATCACGGCCGTACCGGAGGGTGCCG
Source organism: uncultured Desulfobacteraceae bacterium (assembly GCA_964388465.1). Classification (GTDB taxonomy): domain Bacteria; phylum Desulfobacterota; class Desulfobacteria; order Desulfobacterales; family UBA5852; genus JABZFP01. The sequence goes on along the minus strand of CAYMAR010000070.1, from coordinate 7,203 downwards.
ACAATGTGGCCGTGAGCATTCGGGACACCGGCTGCGGCATTGCACCGGCCGATTTAAAGCAGATCTACGATCCGTTTTTCTCCACTAAAATGAAAACCGGCGGCACCGGCCTGGGATTGTCCATCACCTACGGGCTGGTCAGCGAACTCGGCGGCCGGATCGAGGTCGAAAGCCAGGTTGGCGTCGGTACCTGTTTCACCATCAAGCTGCCGTTCCGCGTCGAGGAAAAAGGAGAGAAAAACACGTGCGAGTCCTACTCATAGATGACGAAGAAGAATTCGTGGCAACGCTGGCCGAGCGCCTGCGGCTGCGAGGGATCGCGGCCGACTGGACCACCTCGGCGGAGGCGGGTCTGCGACGGGCCGCGGAAACCACTTATGATATCGCCGTCTTGGACGTGAAGATGCCCGGGGTCAGCGGTATCGACCTCAAATCCCGAATCCAGGCCCTTTCGCCGGAGACCAAGTATATTTTTTTGACCGGCCACGGTTCGGAAAAGGATTTTATCGCCGGCAAATCGATCTCCGAATTTTATCTCATCAAGCCGGTCCAGATCGATGACCTGGTGGAAAAACTGCAGATTGCGACAGGTCAGACGGGAGCCCAATCATGAATACGAACGGTGCGAGGCCGCAGGCGCAGGCAACAGGGGTTCAATTTTTTGGAAAAATTTCAGCGGCGGTCTCCCACGACCTGAAAAATGTGCTGGCGGTCATCAATGAGAAGGCAGGGCTGCTGGAGGACTTCTGCCAGATGGCGCAGCATGGCAAGCCCATCGATCTGGAGCGTATCGATGCCGTCACAGCCCAGGTGAAAGGGCAGGTCCGGCGGGCCGACAAAATTATCCGTGGCTTCAACCAATTTGCCCACACAACCGATCACCCGGTGGCGTCGATCGACTTGAATGCGTGTATCATGAACCTGGTGCAACTGGCCCAACGCCTGCTTGCCCGTCTGGAGGTCAATGTGGCGTTACAACCGAGTGCGGAACCCGTGATGGTCACCACCCGGCCGCTGCTGGCGCAGGAATTGATCTGGGCCGTGATTCAATGGGGTGCCGAGCACTGCGCGGGCACGCGCGAAATCGCCATTGCGGCGCAGCCTAGTGACCAGGGGGTCGGGGTTCGGATCGATCGGCTGGCGAATTTGCCCACGGAAAAAAATTGCACCCCGCTCGTTTCCGCCACCGCATCCCTGCGCAAGGAATTAGCGGCCGACATTCAAACGGACAGGGATGCCGGGGCGCTCAAGATTCGGTTCACATCGCTGCAATCGCCGCAGGCGGATCCCTGACGAGGCCAGCGCGATGTGCGCCCTCCGGCGAAAGCTTCAACATATATCAACCAAGGAGAATAACAATGGACGAAAAAGTACTTCTTGTCGATGACGAACAGGACTTTCTCGATACGCTTGCCGAGCGCATGCGCAACCGGGACATGCAGGTCACAACGAGCACCTCGGCGGTCGACGCCATTCATAAAACCGCCGCCGAAGATTTTGACGTGATCGTCCTCGATCTGCAGATGCCCGGCATGGACGGCATCCAGGCGCTGGAAGCCCTGAAACAAAGAAAACCCGACTTACAGGTGATTCTCTTGACCGGTCATGCCACGGTCCGGAAGGGGGTCGAAGCCATGAAGCTGGGCGCCATGGACCTTCTGGAAAAACCGGCCGACATCAATGCCTTGACTGAAAAAATCAAGAAGGCCCGGGCTCAGAAAATGATTCTGGTGGAGAAAAATGCCGAGGCAAAGATTCGGGAAATCTGGAGAACCAAAGCCTGGTAGGTTCATACCAATCAAAAACCCAAGGAGGTTGAACGTGAAAGCGACACCGGCTGCCAAACGCAGTACCCTTTTGGCCATTGTCATTTTAACCGGACTTACCGTTATGGTTTTTACCGGATGCAGTAGCGGCACGGATTTGCCGGCCCAGGTCAGCGGGACCTGGCAGCGGGCCCAGGGCGATGGGGACGTCGAGATCCAACTGGTCCAGGAACCATCCTATCTCAAGGTAGACGGCAACTCTTTTCCTGTCAGCATCAAGAGCGTCGACTCGGGAAGCTACAGCATGCATTTGGATGTGGAGACCGGATCCGGACGCCGGGAGGAGTGGATTCTGCGCCAGGTCTGGAACGACAATGGGTCCAGCTTTACGCTCTCGCTGCAACACAGCGGAACGGTTGAAAAGCTGGTAGCGGGACATACGTCCTGATCGAAGACAGTCCGCTCCATTCACCAAACGAACGAGGCCTGCCGATGGTGCCCAGCTTGCTCCATATTTTCCGTAACACGCCGTTGGGGCGGGAAACCCTCATGCAGTCGATCTATTTCTGCCAGGCGCTGGATATCGGCCTGGATGTTTATGTCCCGGACGCTCTGAGCTTCATGATGTACTTCGAGGATGAAGCGGTGCAGGTCGATTTGGACCAGTCCTATCTGGCCAGCCCGGAGATGGCCTCCGACCGGGTCCAAGCCCTTACGGCCGAAGCCGGCCTGCAGCCGCGTTTTTTGCATCCCAAGCATCGAACCGGCCGCGATTTGCCGGACATCCCGACGCATTACCCGTACATGTGCTGCCCGCGGAGCGTCAGCGACATGTCATCCCGGATCGGGCTCGGCTATATCGGTCCCAAAGTCCGCCGGATCATCCATTCCGCGCCGTTTCAGGTCCTGATGACGTCACCGGTATTCAAGGCCTGGAAGAGTGTGATCGTCCTATTCGGGGGTTCGCCAAGCGCCTGCAATGCGCTGGAGACCGGCCTCCGGATTGCGCAGCGCGCGGGATGGCCTTTGGATGTATTCATCCAGATGGAGCACGAGGCCTTCTATTACTACGAGCAGATCCACGCGGCGGGTTTGGAAAAGGATCTCGATCGCCATGTGCGCCACTGGCATTGGTTCGAAGAGGGGGATTTCAGCAGCAACCTTTATACGGTACCCCACGATGCGTTGGTTCTGGCAGGCGCCTTTGGCCACGGCTTGATCAAGCAGATGGTTTTCGGCAGCAAGCTGGAAACGGTCCAAAGCACCCTGACCAACAATATGCTGTTGAGCGGACCCCGTTTTACGGCCAGCATGGTGACCCACTGAGGCGCA
>CAYMAR010000070.1:0-4005 GCA_964388465.1 uncultured Desulfobacteraceae bacterium | reverse complement strand
GCCGCCGAAGAGGCTTTCGTGGTCACGACCGACTTTCGGTATGTATGCTCAGGTGAGGCCGGGGGCCCTAAATCCAAGGCGCTGGCGATGTTTACCGCCCGCCACCAGGCCGTCCAACTGGCCGCCAAATATCTGACCCACAAGGGGCTGCTGGAGCATTTTCAGAATAAGCAGGGAGAGATATTCTGTCTGGCGGCTGATGAGATTGAGACCGCCGTGATCGAAGAAAATTTCGATCGCGCCCGAGGATCGTACTATGTTCGGATTAGAGCGGAAATCAACAGTCTGGATTTTATTCAGGCGCAGATCAAAGACCTTAACCTTGAAAAAGAGGAAGCGGCTTTTTCGTTCAGTCAAGAGATGGAGCAGCCGGTCCTGGCGGTCATCGATCCCGGGCGCGAACTCTCGCGGGCCTACCGCTATATCCGCAAAAAGCAGTGGCGGATTGCGATGATCTATCTGGGGCATCTCCAAAAAAAATACCGTTGCTGGGGCGATCTTTATTTGGCCAAGGCCATCGCGGCCTACGGCATGAATGCTTCGGCGCAAATGGTCGAGGCCCTCGACCGGGCCTGTGCCCTGGGCAACCAGGAGGCCTGCCGCGAGCGGCGCGGTCTGTCGGCTCACGAATTTTAAAGGGGCCGCATCCCGCGCGTCGCGGACTTTTAACGCTGTCCAGCACCAAGCAGATGGAAGACTTCCGGGTGGCCCGCTGCAAATACACCGGCCGGATGGATTACCGCACAGCCCCCGATTCCAAGCACCGCTACAATCGGTTATCGCCGGCTGATCATCGTCCACCGGGTCAACACCGACGGCCCGGGAAGACGCCCGATGGACCACCCGATCGGACGCCGGGTGCGGCTGATCCTGGCGGGGGGGCGAGACCGGCATTGGTGCCGACCCGTCGCCGGCGGCGTCCGCCGGCACGCCGGGCCCGGAGGGTCGATCACAATGATGCTGTCGCCGTGCGGGAGTCTGAGCCTAAAACGACCCTTCCCGCGCGGGCAGCGTCATTGGGCCGGAAAGGCGATGAACAATCACGTCCATTTCACCGGCCTCCAAATCGTAAGGTCGCGAGCCACCCGAGGGCGACATATCACGGATGGATCGCCAGTGATTTGGAGATCCTTTTCGTGGAAGCGCCGGTAGCCGGCCGCTCGGGTAAAAGCGACGGCACCATCGAAAAATCAATTTGACAATTTGCGGTAATGGTATGAGTATATTCTTATAAGCTGTCGCTGCTCACCGCGAAACGATTCATCCTCTTGCGCCTCCGAAAACAATTTCCGCTGTTGATGTGAGGGGCCGCCGCGTGGGCGACCTCCAACCACGCGTTTCTCTGGTGGCCCGACCCCGTGTCCTACAACCGGTCGCACGCCGACCGAAGGGTGACCCCCAATGGATGAAAACCCAGCGTCAACGTCAGAAAAAAACGAAAGAATCGAAAGGCGTCGCTGCGACGGCGACCGTCGCCGGACGCCGGCCAAAGGCTATGCCTGCATTTCGGTGGTCGGATGGGTCTGCCGGCGGGAGCAGGCCCGCCGCAAGGACGATGAAATGGAATGCTTCCTCGATGAGGAGTGAACCCGCCCCGGACCGATGCGCGGCGGGATGCCGCTGAGTGTTCCTTTCCGCCCCTCGGGGCCGATGCCGACGGTTTGAGACGCCCCCCGAACGACGAGCCTACGCATTCGCGACGCCACAACCAGACGCCCGAAAGTTGATTCCTTGCCCGAGGCGATCACCCGGGACAAAGACCGCCACCCCGGACCGGTCAGGTGCTCGCGGCCGTCGCCAGGTGCCGCGTTTCCCGGCCGCGAAGAGGGGATAGCACCACTGCCGGAACCTCTCCTGCCCGAATGCCGCTTCCGCTACTTCAGCAACGGCCTTCCTGTCGGCACAAGGCGCATCAGCCTTTGTTCCTTGCCGTTTCTTTCCCGGGAAAGAAACGGCATCATCACATCTCCCCCACACCGGATCGATCAAACCGCTCCGGCAAACCGCTCCGGGCTCGCCCCGCCATTTGCCCCGTTACAACGCCTGATCTGGCAACGCGACGATTTGGCCGGCGTCAGTCAGGCTGAAGCCAACGGCTCGTCGTATCCGGCATGCGTCCATCGCATGCCCTCGCCTGGAGCGGATAAGGTCGCTTCGATCACGGATCGTATTTTAGCAGGCCCAGGCCATTGATCGTTTGGCCCGAAGCTTGTAGTTAGACCCATACGTCCCGACGGATCTCAACACGAATTTGCCACCCGAACGGCATGGCAACGGGTTCGGCTGCACAAGGTGAAATGATGGCGCCCGATCTTGGCACCGGCTGGTGGACTTACATAAAGTACGACCGCGAAAACGATCGTCCCCAGATGAGTTGGGCGCTGCTGCGACGCGTGTGGGGATACGCCAAACCATACCGACTGAAGGTCATGGGCCTATTGACGACGATTTTCGCCATTACCGGTTTAAGCTTGATTCCGCCCTTGCTCTATCGGGATCTCATCGACAACGCCATCGTCAAAGGTGACACGACGCGGCTCAACTGGCTGGCTGTGGGCATGATCGGAATCCCCCTGCTCAGTGCGGCCATCGGATTCGGGCAGCGTTATCTGAGTGCCAATATCGGCGAGGGGCTGATCGCCGACCTGCGCAACGCCCTGTTCAACCACATGCAACAGATGGGTCTGCGCTTTTTTACCCACACCAAGACCGGGGCGTTGATGAGCCGGCTCAACAACGATGTCGTCGGCGCCCAGCGGGCGCTGACGGGGACCTTTATCAATATCGTCACCAACCTGGTGACCGTGATCGCCACGCTGGTCATCATGTTCTCGCTGGAATGGCGTCTGACCCTTTTGAGTATCGCTATCGTTCCCGTATTTCTGGCGCCCACGCGAAGGGTTGGCCGCAAGCTGCGTGAAATTCGACGCAAGAGTCTCAACCTGAACGCACGCATGAACAATCTCATGCAGGAGACGCTCAACATCGATGGGGCCCTGCTGGTCAAGCTCTTCGGACGACAGCACCATGAAAGTGAGCGGTTTCGACAAAGGAGCGCCGCCGTCGCCGACATCGGCGTTCGCTCGGCCATGGTGGGGCGTTGGTTTTTTATGGGTTTGGGGCTTATCGGCGCCGTCGGTACGGCGGTGGTGTTCTGGATCGGGGGCTACATGATTTTACAGGGTGTTTTCACCGTGGGGACCCTTGTCGCCTTCGGCGCCTACCTGACCCAGCTTTATGGCCCGCTGAGTTCGATCAGCAATGCGCATGTCGAGTTCGCGACCAGCATGGTCAGCTTCGAGCGCGTTTTCGAGGTGCTTGACCTGCCGGTGGAGATCCATGACCGGCCGGATGCGATCGCGCTAGCGGAGGTCAGGGGCAGCGTTCGCTTTCATGACGTGTCCTTTAGTTATACCGCGGGCGGGGACGGCGGTTCGGCGCTATTGGGATTGGACATCGATCGTCATTCGAAAGCGTTTGACGCCCCGACCGCTCCCGTCGTGCGCCAATCCAGCCGGACCCAAGCCCTAACGTCGCTGAGCTTCGAGATCAAGCCCGGGGAGTTGGCCGCCCTGGTCGGACCGAGTGGCGCCGGGAAAACGACCGTCACCTATTTGCTGCCGCGCCTGTATGATCCGACCGATGGTAAGATTTGTCTGGACGGGCACGATCTGCGCGATATGACGCTGGCGTCTCTGGCCAACGCCATCGGCATGGTCACCCAGGAAACCTATCTCTTCAACGATACGCTCAAAGCCAATCTCCTCTACGCCGCCCCTGGCGCCTCACCGGCAGAGATCGAGGCCGCCTGCCGGACCGCCAACATTCACGAATTTATCGCCGCGCTTCCGGATGGATACGATACCGTCGTCGGTGCAAGGGGTTACCGCTTGAGCGGGGGTGAGAAGCAGCGTATCGCCATTGCGCGGGTGATTCTCAAGAATCCCAGTATCCTCGTGCTGGACGAGGCCACCAGCAGCCTCGACAGCCAGAGCGAAGCCCTCA
>CAYMAR010000069.1:6080-12723 GCA_964388465.1 uncultured Desulfobacteraceae bacterium | reverse complement strand
TTAAAACCAGCGTGATCCAGGCCGGACGGTGAATGCTGCCGACGAAGGTATGATCGATATCGACGTTGGATCGATTGCGGATATAGTTAATGATCCGGTGGAAAATAAAATCGACGAGTGCGGCCAGGATCGTAAACAGGGCCATGATGACCACGGCGCCGAGAAGGCGCTGTTCCATCATGATGCCCGTGATATTGGAGAAATAGTCCAAAAATTGTTTGATGATGTCTGCCATGGCATCTTTCGCAGGTGTCCTTTGAGGGAAACAATGAACTTCGATGAAAAGGATGCTTTGTCCGATTGTCGGACTCGGCCAGGGGTCATTGTCGATTCCCAGCGAGTTTTTCCAGGTACGCCGGTACCGGGCGTTGGACGGATGCAAGCGCTTCGATCATGCGTCGGGCCACTGCGCGAGTGGTCCAGATGCGGTCCTTGCGGGGTATGATGTCCCGACCTGCGGCATCCAGAAACCGGATGACCTGGTAGTTCCAGGCGGGTTCGCGATAGCGCTGCAACAATTCCTGGTCCATGCCGCCGCTGCGGTTGTTGTAGACGAGCATCGGGATAAATTCTTCCTCGATGGCCTTTACCAGCTGAAGGTTGTTCAGCACTTCACGGCCGAACTGGCGGACGCCCGCTCACCCAGGCACCTCTTGGAACAGAATAAGCACGGGTTTGCCGGATAGCGCGCTCATTTTGAGGGCCGCATCGAAATCGCGCCCCCACTGTACGCTGCCGACCTCGACGGGCGGGGTCGCGGGCTGACGGGCGTGAACAGTGGCGCCAAGCGTTAATAGAATGATGGATACGAGAATTCGCATTTCGTCTTTTGGCCTAAAATTCGTTTTGCAGCGACCAAACGTTTAATCTGCATGTCTTCTTAATTGTCGCGCGACCCTGTGCCAACCTTACATACCGGAACCCGGAAATCACGGGTCCCCGCGTACAATAGGGTCATGGTGAACACCTGCCATCGCATTCTTGTCCGCCGGTGTTGGCATGGTTCATGGCGTGAACCAAGCGATCGGACGAGGCTTATCGCCTCCTAAATATGCAACCGATCGGCCACGATTTCCACGGGGTGGCGAATGGGCACGTGGCCGAAATCTTCCATCTGCATGCGGCAGGTGGGGCAGTCGGTGACGCCGTAGTCGGCATCGGCATGATCCAACTGGTGGATCAGGTCGGCTCCGATCTCCCGGCTGAGATCGTAGTGGGCGGCTTGCAGTCCCCAACTGCCGGCCATGCCGCAGCAGTGGGTTTTAAGAGGCATGACCGCCACGCCGGGCAGGCGGGCGAGCATATGAACCGAGCAATCCGGATCGGCCTGCAACCTGAGGTGGCAGGGATGGTGGTAGGCCAGGCGGAGCGGTTTGACGTGAAATTCCAAACTTTCACCGGCTGCATTGACCAGTTGGCTGATGTGGGTGGTTTTACGGTGCACGGCGTCTGTCTGCGCATTCTGAACCAGGAAGCCCCATTCTTCCTGGAGTGAATACCCGCAGGAGGAGCAGGTCACCACGACGGCCTCCGCACTGTCCATGAGCGGATTCCAGGATCTGAGATTGGCCCGGATCTTGCCCCGGGCGGCGTCGGCCATCCCCTTGGAGAGCGGCGGCAGCCCGCAGCAGTGCTGCTCCGGTAGAAGCACCTGGAAGCCCAGATGACTCAGAAGGCGGACGGCGGCCTCACCGATTTCGGGACGGATGTAGCCGGCGTAGCAGCCGGCGAAATAGATGACCCGGCGCGCACCCTGGCCGTTGACGGAGGGCAGGCGGTCGAAGAGCGATCGCGTGGCAAACGCCGGGGGGGGCCTGCGGGCGTCGACACCCAGGGTTGCCTCGACGGCGCGGCGCGTCAGCGGCAGTGATTGCACCGGGCCCAGGACCGGCGCCAGCCGATGGCTGCCCCGCGCGATCCGCTCGATATGACCGGCAGCCCGGTCGCCGATAGAAACACCGAAGCGGCGGGCGAACCGGGCCCGGGCTTCGAGTGCCATTTTGGGGATATTGACATTGGACGGGCATTCCAGGTGGCAGCTGCCGCAGTTGACGCAGTGATCCATGACGTTCTGGAAGGCGCGGGTGTAGAGCGACCGTGCGTCGAGTGCACCGCTGATCAGGGCCCGCAGAACATTGGCCTTGGCCTTGGGGGCGGCCGCTTCGCTGCGCGTAAACTTGAAGACCGGGCACATGCGGGTGGCCGTGGTGATGGTGGTGCACTTGCTGCACCCGTGGCACTTCTCGATCTCGCGGCTGAAGTTTTCGGGCCACTGCAGCAGTGGGGGGTGCGGTTCAACCGTCCGGTAGCCGGTCCCGTAGCGCAGGGCCTTCGTCATCTGGTCCGGGTCGTGATGGGTGATAATCTCCGGGTTGAGAAGGTTCTGGGGGTCCAGCCGATGTTTGGTTTTCAGAAAAAGATCATAAATATCCGGATAGCGGCGCTTGATGTAGGCGCTGCGCAGCCGTCCGTCGCCGTGTTCACCGGACACGGTGCCGCCCAGTGCGTGGACCATCTCGTAGTAGTCGTCGGCAATGCGTTTAAGTAGCCGGACGTCATTCGGATCCTTCAGGTCCAGCAGCGGCCGCGTGTGCAGCAGCCCCTTGGCGATGTGCCCCACGATGACGAAATCGACCGCGTAGGCCCCCAGCACCCGGTGGATGCCCCGGTAGAAATCGACCAGATTTTCGATCGGCACGGCCGCATCCTCCACCAGGGCCAGAATTTTTTTGCGACCTTCGAGTTTATAGAGAATCGGGACGGCCGCTTTGCGTACGGACCAGAACCGTTTTTTCTCCTCGGCATCGACCGCCAGGTAGGCCCGGTCGGTAAAACCGCCCTGCTGAAGGAGTTCCTGGACCTGCCGGGCCTGATCGGCACAGGCGCTCCGGGCCATCCCGTCAAATTCGATCAACAGCACGTGGTCGAGATCGTCCGGCAGGGCGGCAGCCAGGGCGGGGTCGTTGTCCCGGGCCACGTTGAGCAGGGACTTGTCCATCACTTCGATGCCCGACGGCCCCATGGGCAGGATCTTGAGAACGACCTCGGCCGAGGCCACCACGTCGTCCATATAGGCCACCACCAGACTGTCGTGCGGCGGACGGTCGAGGAGCCGGAATTTGAGGCGGGTGGTGACGGCCAGCGTGCCTTCCGATCCGGCCAGGAGCCGCCGCAGATCAAGCCGCCCGTCGCGGACCAGTTGCCGGAGATTGTAGCCGGCCGAGTTGTAGGGTGTGTCCGGGTAGGCCTTTTCGATCAACTCCGCGTTGTCCTCGTAGAGGGCGGCCAGCGCCCGCAGGGACTCGGGCAACTCCGGCCCCGGCGTGGCCTGCACAGCGGATAGCCGCCATTTCGCGCCGCTGCTCAGGACGACTTCGGCGTCTTCGAGATAGTCGGCGACGTTGCCGTACTTGACGGAATGCGACCCGCTGGCGTTCGTGCCGGTCATGCCGCCGAAAGTGGCATATTCGCCGCTGGAGGGGTCCGGCGGGAAGAAAAGGCCCTCGTCCGCCAGCCGGGCCTGGAGTTCGCCGAAGCGGAACCCGGGCTCGCATTCGAAGGTGCGCGCTTTCACGTCGAGCCGCAGCAGGCGGTTCATGTGGCGGGTGAAGTCGATTACGAGACCCTGCCCGAGCGCCCCGCCGCACAGCCCGCTTCCCGCCCCCCGCGAGTGAATGGGGAGGCGGTGGGCGGCGGCGAAGCGCACCGTCTGCTGGACATCCGCGGTGGTGCGCGGATAGACCACGGCGGCGGGCGTAACATGGAAGATGCTGCCGTCGGTGGCCAGCATGGCCCGGTGCAGGGGATCGGCGTGAAGATCGCCTTCCAGGCGGGCGGCCAGCGGGGCGAAATCGATTTTTGCAGGGGAATCGGCGTTCATGGCGAGCGGGACCCGGACGGCAACCAGGGCGGGTCGATACGGTGGACGACTTCTTCGGTGAAGCGCAGGTGATCGGCCATGGCCTGACGGGCCGCCGGTCCGTCGCCCCTGCGAATCGCCGCCACGATAGCGTCGTGCTGTTCGATCAGTCGGGCCTGGATAACGTCGTCTTCGGCCGTGTCCGTGTAGACTTTGAAGGTCACGCTCTTCAACCAGGAAGAGATCGTGTTCATGACATGCACCAGAAAACGGTTGGCCGACGCCGCTGAGATCAGAAAATGCAGACGCACGTTCAGTTCGTGACCGATGCGGCCGGTTCGGCCCGCCCGGCGCATGTCCTCCAGGCAAATTTCCATGGCGGCGATTTCCTCGGGACGGGCGTTGGCGGCCGCGGCTTCGGCCCCCCAGGTTTCGAGCACGGCCCGGATTTCCATCAGGTCGTCCATGAACCCTTCCTGCTGGATCTGCTCCCGCAGGTAGTCCGTCAGGGGGGTTTCCGTCACCGAGCGCACGAAGGTGCCCTCGCCGTGGCGCTGTTCGACGAAGCCCAGGCATTCGAGCTTGAGGATCGCTTCACGCACCGATGAGCGACTGACATCCAGCAGTCCGGTCAGCTCGCGTTCCGGCGGCAGCCGGTCGCCGGGGTGCAGGCGCCCCGCGGTGATCAGTTCCCGAATCTGGTCAAAGACCCGGTCACTGACTTTTTTCTGGGGTATTTTCCGAAAGAGATCGTTCATTCGTCTTTGCCGCTGCTGGCGGGGCTAACCGTTTTGGCCTCGGCGGCGGGTCGTAACATTATTTTCTGGACGGCGATGAGCCCGGTGAATACCACCGCGCCGGCGGCATGCAGCCAGACAAGGGGCCAGAGCAGCAGCCCGGCGGCGGCCAGATACCCCAGCCGCAGAACCCCGTTCAAGGCCATGAGGTGAAACCCCTCGAACATCGCGGCCGCACAGAAAAGCCCCAGCATGGCGGCCGCCGCCGTTTCCACCACCTGCCAGAGCGGTCCCTCGAAGAGAATCGGCGTGTAGACGAAGAGCAGCGGGATGATATAGATCCCCTTGGCCAGTTTCCAGGATTCGACCCCGGTCTCCAGCGGTCGACTGCCCGAGATGCCCGCGGCGGAGTAAGCCGCCAGACAGACCGGCGGGGTCACGTTGGCGTCCTGGGAATACCAGAAGATCAGCATGTGAGAGGCGATCAGCGAAGCTCCCAGCATTTCCATCGACGGTGCCGCCAGGACGGCCAGAACGATGTAGGACGCCGTCACCGGCAGCCCCATGCCCAGCACCAGGGAGGCCAGGGCCACCAGGACGATGGTGATGAACAGGCTGCCGCCGGAGATGGTCGAGATCATGATCGAAAACTTGATGCCGGCGCCGACCATCAGGACCACCCCCACGACGATGCCCGAGCACAGCAGGATGACCCCGGTGGAAACCATGTTGCGGGAGCCCTGGGCAAGGGCGTCGAGGATGTCTTTCAACCCCATGCGGGTCTTGGGGTTGAACCAGCTGCACACGACGATGGCGCCGATGCCCACACAGGCGGCGAAGGTGGGCGTGAAGCCGTAGATCAAAAGCCCCATGAGCACGCCGATGGGAATGAAGAAGTGCCAGCCTTCCTTGAGGACTTCGCCCACCGGCGGGATTTCTTCTTTGGATAGCGTCCGCAGGCCTTCCTTCTTGGCGCGCAGGTGCACGAAAAAGGCCACGCTCACGAAATAGAGGGCGGCCGGCAGGATCGCCACACCCACGATGGTCAGGTAGGGGATCTGGGTCCATTGGCTCATGATGAACGCCCCGGCCCCCATGATGGGGGGCATGAGTTGGCCGCCGGTGGAAGCCGCCGCCTCGACCCCCCCGGCGAAGCGGGGTGAGAACCCCACACGTTTCATCAGCGGGATTGTAATGGAGCCCGTACCGACGGTGTTGGCCACGGCGCTGCCCGAGATGGAGCCCATGAGCCCGCTGGCGAAAACGGCCATCTTGGCCGGGCCGCCCACCATGCGCCCCATCACGGCCACCGAGAGGCGGATGATGAAATCGCCGGCCCCGGATTTGAGCAGAAAGGCGGCAAAGAGCACGAAGAGGAAGACAAAGGTTGAAGAGATCGTGGCAATGGTGCCGAAGATGCCGTCGGGGGCGAAGTACATGCGGTAGAGCATGCGTTCGGTGGTGACGCCCGGGAAATTCCAGAGCCCGCCCATGTAGCGGCCGAACCACAGGGCGTAAGCCAGGAACACGGCCGCGATGGAGGGAATGATGTAGCCGGCCGTGCGCCGGGTGATTTCGATCATGAGCACGATGGCGATTCCCGCGAAGACCAGGTCGATCAGGATGGGCACCTCGTTGCGGGCGTGCAGAGCGTCCTCGAAAAGCACCAGATAGACCCCGGTGGCCACGGCCAGGACGGCCAGACCGTAGTCCAGCGGCAGGGTCTGGCGCGCGGCGCGCCGTGAAATCGGGTAGATGATGAAGCCCAGGAAAAGAATAAAAGCGAAGTGCAGAGCGTTGCGCTGAATTTCGGGCAGGATGCCGATGGTGTTGACCCAGAGGTGGAAGAGGGCCATCAGCACGCCCGCCCAGTAGACGATGCGGGCGTGGACTCCGCTCAGACGCCGCTGTGCTGCGCGGGATTCACCGCTGGTTTCGGTTTTGACGTCGGCCGCCGGGTTTTGATCCTGGCTTTGGTCCGGGGTTGGGGACATGCCTTATTCCTTAACTATTGATCAAAGCCCCCCAAGGCGGCCGGAGGACTCAA
>CAYMAR010000069.1:0-5980 GCA_964388465.1 uncultured Desulfobacteraceae bacterium | reverse complement strand
CTATTGCGGCATCAGCTCGGCCGGAATGGCGATCCCCATCTCCTTGTAGTATTTGGCGGCCCCGGGATGCAGGGGGACCGGCAGACCGCTGATGGCCCGCTCCAGGCTCATGGCCATGGTGGCCTTGTGGATGTTGTTCAGGAACGGCAGGTTCTCGTAGACGGTCTTGGTGATCAGATAGATCGTCTCCTCGGGGACATCCGGCTGCGCGGCCAGGAAGTTGGGCTGGGAAATGGTGTTGATGTCGGCCTTCTGGCCCGGGTAGGTGCCGGCCTTGACGACGAACCGGTTCCAGATGGGGTACTGCTTCTGGATTTTGGCCAGCTGATCGTCGGTGAAGTCGAGTACCCTGATCTTCTTCTCGCCCAGCTGGGCGTAGAGCTGGGTCACGGCGGCCACCGGCGGGCCGGCCGGGGTGTTCATGCCGGCGATGCGGCCGTCCATCATGGCCTGGGCCGAGGGCGTATAGGCCAGAAATTCTAAGGTCATTTCTTTTTCGGGATCGATGCCCAGGGCCGCCAGGATGGTGCGCCCGGAGCCCTCGGTGCCGCTGCCGCGCTTGCCGATGGAGAATTTCTGACCGAAATTCTTGAGGTCGTCCATCGTGCCGGACTTGGCGTGCTTCTGCAGAACGGTGAAGTGCTCGACGTTTTCCCACAGCATGGTCACCGAGCGGAAATCCTTGACGGCTTTGCCCTCGTAGGGGCCTTCGCCATTGTAGGCGTTCAGGCCGAAAAGGGACTGCAGAATAGCGAGTTGGGCCTCCTTGTTCTTGAGCATCTGGACGTTTTCGCCCGACCCGGCCGAGTTGATGGCTGTGGCGGTGATTTTGTGCTTTTTGGCGAGTTTGATGCTGATCAGGGTGCCGATGGCGACCCCGACGGGATAGTAGGTGCCGCCGGTGGTGGCGGTGGCGATGATCAGGCTTTCGGCCGCCTTGGACGCCTGGGGACCGAATCCGAGCATGAGACAAAGGGCGATCACGGTAATGACGATTTTTTTGGCCACGGTTACCTCCTATAGGATTGAAATTAGCGAAAGGGTGATGTGCCCGGCGGCAAGTCGGCGGCAGGCACGGACGCTTTACAGCCGATAACCATCCGTATTAAGGATGACTGGATTAAGGATGAATGGACATCAGAGGTCAGACCAACAAACCTCATAGGCCAATCGGCGTGGCGCTGTCAAGAACGAAGGTGTCCACCCATAAAAGGCATCTTTCGGCCCAGACCGGCGTTCTCGCGGTTTTGAAATCTTCGATGTAGACGCGTCTACGCCTGCGGTTCCAAAAGCCCCGCGGCCCTGGCCTGAACCCAAATCTACCTTTTCCGGACGGACACGGGAGTGAAATGACGGCACGGCGTTCAATGCATTCCGGCTCCTACCGACCACGGGAGAAGATCGATGCGCTATCCGCCCTTTATCGAAGCTGATTTTGATTTTCCCGACTTTGCCCACGTGCGCATGACCTATCCGCGGCCGCGGATCGAAGATGTCGCCGAACATACGGTGCGGGCGACAACCGAGCTGATGGTCGCCGGCGGCATCCGGGCCGGCGATCGCGTGGCCGTCGGGGTGGGCAGCCGCGGGATCGCCAACCTTGGCATCATGGTCGGTGCAATGGTCGCGACACTCAAAGCGGCGGGGGTCGAGGTGGTGATCGTCCCCGCCATGGGAAGCCACGGCGGGGCCACGGCCGAGGGGCAGGCCGCGGTGCTGCACCGCCTCGGCGTCGCGGCGGAAAGCTGTGGCGCTCCGGTCCATCCGTCCATGGAAAGCGTTGTCGTGGGGCGCGTGTTCGACGAGGTGCCCGTGGCCTTCGCACGCGAGGCCCTGGTCGCCGACCACACGATTGCGCTCAACCGGATCAAGCCCCACACCAAGTTCAAGGGCGCGCTCGAGAGCGGGATCGCCAAGATGCTCTGCGTCGGCCTGGGCAAGCACGACGGGGCCTTGGCCTACCACCGCTATGCTCTGAAGCACGGCTTTCTCCCGTTGCTCCGGGCCATGGCGGCCGAGCTGCAGACCCGCACGAATTTCAGGGGGGGCGTCGGGGTGGTCGAGAACGCCTACGACGAAACCTGCCGCATCGAAGCCGTGACCGCCGCAGACATGTTCACCCGGGAAGCCCAACTGCTCGAGCGGGCCAAAGCGCATTTTCCGCGACTGCCCTTCAAACAGCTCGACCTCCTGGTCATCGGGCGGATCGGTAAGGACATCAGCGGCGCGGGCATGGATCCCAATGTCACCGGTCGGGCCTTCGATTTGATGGAAAGCGATTTCTCGGGCCAGCTCGATGCCACCCGGGTGGTGATCCTCGACCTTTCGGACCCCACGGACGGCAATGCCACCGGGGTCGGCAATGCGGACATCATCACCGAGAAAGTCTTCGATCGGCTCGATTACGAGGCCACTCTCATGAACGCGCTCACGAGCCTATCCCTGCACAAGGCTTTCATACCGGTGCGAATGCCGAACGAGCGCAAGGCGATTCAGGCCGGCTTCACCACCCTTGGGCCGCTCACACCACACGACGTGCGCGCGGTGATCGTTCAGGACACCGCCCATCTCACCGCATTTCTGGCCAGCGCGTCCTTGCTCGAAGTGCTTGGCGATTGTGCCGGCACCGAAATCCTGCCACCGGCCCCTCTGGTGTTTGACAGGGAGGACAATCTTGTGGCGCCGTGGCACCCGGTACACGCCGCTTCCGGGGTCAACGCCAGATGATGTAAGCCAGATAAAGGATCGGCAGGGCGAAGAGCACCGGCCGGAAGGCCGCGATCCAGGGTGCGCCCCGGAAAAAGGTCGCCAGGCAAAGGCCCGCGAAAACCGCTGTTCCCCTCAGGCCCATGGCCACATAGCTCCACTGCAGGATGGGCGTGTGCAGGCTTAGCCAGGCGACGGCGGCGGCCAGCAGCACAATCAGCGCGCAGCAGGTGCGCATCAGAGTCATGCCCCGACGGTCCCGCATCCATGGCATCCGGGCCAGCAGATCGTTGTAGAGGTTGGTGGTCACCCCCAGCGCCAGACCGGCACCCGTCCCCAGCACGATGACCAGCAGGCCGGCCAGCAGCAGGGCGGCCACAGGGGAAGGGAACGCCTGGTCGATGAAGAAGGGCAGGGCCCGGGCCGTATCGGCCGCCAATTCCGGTGCGCGTCCACGCAGGTAGAGGCCGATGACGATGCCGAGCAGTCCCAGGGGCGGAATCAGGACGGCGCTCAGCAGGGCCCCGCGGCGGGCCGCTCGGACGGTCTGGGCGGCAAAGACGGCCTGAAGATAGATTTGGGTCGAGAGCACACCGATGATCATCGAACCCAGGTCCACCATGGCCGGGCGCAGACCGTAGGCAAACAGCGACAAGGGGCCGCCCTGGGATCGGGCACCGGCCAGCAGCCCTTCCCAGCCGCCGGCGCGGCCGAGCGCCAGCCCGGCGCCGAGCAGCATGATCAGGTAGAGCAGAAAACACTTGAGTTTGCCTACCAGGCCGGCGCCGGCCACGCCACCCCCGATGATCATGCCCAGGGTCAGGAGGGCCGCCGCTGCGATGGCCGGCGGGGGCGCGAGGTCGAACACGGCCCGGATCAGGGCGACGGCCGCGAGGAACTGCGCCACGATCTGCATGAGCATACCGCCGGAGGCGATCAGGCTGCTGTAGGTCTGAAAGCCCGGTCCGAAATGGCGCCCCAGAAACTGGGCCACGGTGATCGATTCGCTTTCCCTCAGGGCCCGGGAGAAGACTAGGGCCAGCATGAGGCAGGCCAGGCCGCTGCCCAGGGTGAAATACCAGGCCGCGAAGCCGTAGAGATAGGCCATCTGGACCGTGCCCACCGTGGCCGCCCCGCCCACCAGCGTGCCGATGATGATCCAGGCCACGTCGCCGGATGTGGCGCTGCGACCCGCCAGGGCGAAGTCCGTATCGGTGCCGACCCCCCGGCCGGCGCGCACGGCCGTGACCATGATCGAAGCGAAAATCAGCGTGAACATCACGTAGTCGGTCATGCAGTGCCCCCGTATCCTTTCCCTCCCGTCCGTGCCTTCCCGGAGCGCCCCTGCGTCCGGACTCCCGTGGCTATAGTGGATTTTTGATCCATAGACAATCGCCGAGCGCTCAAAAAATTGCCATTTGACATGCGTCCGGAGATCATGCATGACTTGCGCGTAGCCTTCATTTCCGCCGGATGCGGCAGACGGGAGGGGGCATGGTTTGGCAGAGTGCGCTCGGACTGGTGGTGTTTGTGGCCCTGGCTTGGGGGCTTAGCGAAAACCGGCGCGTCGTCAGCTGGCGATTGGTGTTCACCGGCCTGGGGCTTCAGCTCGTGCTGGGCATCGTCCTGCTCAAGGGACCCTTCGTGCGCGAGGCTTTCCTGGCGCTCAACCAGATCATTCTGGCGCTGGAGCAGTCCACGCGCGCCGGCACCGCCTTCGTTTTCGGCTACGTCGGCGGCGGCGACCTGCCGTTCGAGCTCAAATACCCTCAGAACAGCTTTATTTTCGCCTTCCAGGCGCTGCCCCTAATTTTGTTGATGAGCGCCCTTTCCGCGGTGTTGTTCCACTGGAAGATTCTGCCGCTGGTGGTCCGGGGCTTCGCCTGGTGCCTGCAGCGCACCCTGCGCGTCGGTGGGACCGAGGGGCTGGGGGTGGCCGCCAACATCTTCGTGGGCATGGTTGAAGCCCCGCTTTTCATCCGTCCCTACCTCAGGCGCATGACCCGCAGCGAAATTTTTACCTTGATGACCTGCGGGATGGCCACCATCGCCGGTACGGTCATGGTGCTGTACGCCAGTATTCTCGCCGGCGTCGTGCCGGACGCCATGGGTCATATTCTGACGGCCTCGATCATCAGCGCGCCCGCCGCCATCATGCTGGCCAAGATCGTGGTGCCGGAAACGCGGCCGCTGACCCCCGGCGAACTTACCGCGCCCGAACCGGCCGCCAGCACGATGGACGCGCTGACCAAGGGCACCCTTCAGGGGGTCACATTGCTGATCAATGTCGTGGCCATGCTGCTGGTACTCCTGGCCTGCGTTGCGCTGGTCAATCTTCTGCTGGGGTTCGGCCCCCAGGTGGCCGGCGCCCCCCTCTCGCTGCAGCGGGTATTGGGCTGGTTGATGGCGCCGGTGGCCTTTCTGATGGGGGTCCCGGCCGGCGAAGCGGTGGCGGCCGGCAGTCTGATGGGCACCAAAACCATGTTGAACGAACTCATCGCCTATATCGACCTCAGCCAAATGCCCGAAGGCACCCTCAGCAGCCGCAGCCGGCTCATCATGACCTACGCCATGTGCGGTTTCGCCAATCCGGGCAGCCTGGGGATCATGATCGGCGGTATGGGGACCATGGCCCCGGAGCGGCGTGAAGAAATCGTCTCGCTGGGCATCCGTTCCATCCTTGCCGGGACCCTGGCCACTTGCATGACCGGGGCCGTGGTGGGTCTTATCGGCTGAGGCCTTCGGCAGCGGTTCCCCTGCTGATGATCGAACATTTTCTGCCGGCCGCCAGATCCAAGAGAAGTCGAATGCTCTAAATCGCACACTTGTTTCACTAGACCGGCAACCTTCTTTACACTTTTTCCCCGGGGGCTGATGCCAATCGCCTGAAATTATTGAAGCCATCGTTATGAAGAGGGTCGGCACCGATTTTGCTGCAATTCGATGGATGCTGAACATCAAGAGAGGGGTAAGCGAATGCACGATGGCAACGATGAGGCCACCATGATTATGGGTGTCGCAATCGGCGCGGGAGATGACGGATGGCGGCCGGTTCTGATGTTGGCTGCGGTGGCCGGTATCGTCTGCGCCGTTGTTTTTGAAGCCTGGATCCTTTTGCTGCCGGCGCTCCTGGTCCTGTACGCCGGGGCGCTCATGCGCCATTGCCTGATGCCGCCGGGAGATGCGGCCGCGCAGGGAATACGGAACCCGGTGACGGATCAGGCCCATGTCCCGGCTTCGGCAAGCACCCCGCGATACGATGCGATTCAAAAAC
>CAYMAR010000068.1:6329-12775 GCA_964388465.1 uncultured Desulfobacteraceae bacterium | reverse complement strand
GTATTTTAGCGTGTTGGCTTTAGCGCAGCCATATAGGCCTATCCGTACCAATGGGCACTATTTTCATGGAAGGCCCGACAGGGTATAACCCAATGAACTTTTTGCCTGGCAACTTGTCGAGCATCATGTCGACACTCCCGATAAACAATCCAAAAAACCCAGACCAGCCCAAAATAAAAAAGCGGCCCACCCCTTGAGGTGAGCCGCTTATTTGTTTAGACTGATTTGGTCGGGGCGAGAGGATTTGAACCTCCGACCCCTTGAACCCCATTCAAGTGCGCTACCAGACTGCGCTACGCCCCGACGCAAAGAGGCTGACTAACACTTCGCTGAAAGGGTGTCAAGCGCGAATGCCGGCGCACGCTTCAGCTGACAGTTAACCCAAAGAGCCGATGCCATGCCCGCTGCATTTCCTTTGCCGATCATCCGACCGACCCGCCTGAAAAGCGGCGACACACTGGGTATCGCGGCCCCGGCCGGACCATTTGACATCGATTTATTCAAGCAGGGCGCAAAGGTCTTGCGGGAGATGGGCTTCGGGCTCAAAATTCCCGAAGGTGTATTTCTGCGTCAGGGTTTTCTGGCCGGCACCGATCCCGAACGGGCGGCGATTCTTAATAGCCTCTTCGCCGATGCGGACGTTCGGGGAATCATCTGCGCCCGCGGCGGCTACGGCTCCACCCGGCTTGAGCCCTTTCTGGACTGGGAGGTCCTCCAGGCCGATCCCAAGGTCTTCGTGGGCTTTAGCGACATCACGGTGCTGCATCACCTTATCAATTCACGCTGCGGCCTGCCAACCTTTCACGGACCCATGGTCACCACCCTGGCGAACGCCCCTAAAATTACCTGTCAGGCCTTCTGCGAAACGCTGACCTCCCCGGCATCGATCACGATTGCCGCCGGAGCGGGGCGCGTGGTTCGGCCGGGTGATGGTGCCGGGCTGGTGGCCGGTGGCAACCTGACCATGGTCTGTCATCTCCTGGGAACACCGCTGCAGCCGGATTTCACCGGTCGGATTCTGTTTCTGGAAGAGGTCAATGAG
Organism: uncultured Desulfobacteraceae bacterium; assembly: GCA_964388465.1. Taxonomy (GTDB): domain Bacteria; phylum Desulfobacterota; class Desulfobacteria; order Desulfobacterales; family UBA5852; genus JABZFP01. The sequence goes on along the minus strand of CAYMAR010000068.1, from coordinate 11,733 downwards.
GCCCCCTACCGTATCGATCGGATGTTCCGGCAGATGCAGCTGGCCGGTTGTTTTGACGCGGTGGCCGGTGTTGTACTCGGCGATTTCGTGGAATGCGGCGACCCGCGGGCCATTGCCGAGAGTCTCGATGCGCTTTTTGCGAGCAGCGATTTTCCGGTGCTGGCCGGCTTTCCGGCCGGTCACGGCCGTGTCAACCATACCTTGCCCCTGGGAATCGAGGCGGTGCTGACCACGGACCCGCCCGTGCTGCGTTATACCATGGCGGCCACGATTTGAGCCCGCCCCGGCGAACGACTTGATGACGGCACCCCAACCTTTTCCCGACCGCATCCGGCGCGCCTTCCGCCAGGCGTTGGCTGAAGGCGTTTTTCCCGGTGCCGTCCTGCTGGTGCAGCATGGCGGCCGGCAGCGGTGGCAGGTGGCCGGGGGCGTGGCCGACCTGGCCACCGGCGAGGCCGTACGGGCTGACACCTGTTTTGATCTGGCGTCGCTCACGAAACCGCTTTGCACCACCCTGGCGGTCATGCACCTGATCCAATCCGACCGGCTGTCCCTCGAAGATCGTCTGGGGGATGTGGCGGAAGTCTTCGCCCCGTCGGAGAAGGCCGGCATCCGCATCCGGCAGTTGCTGAGCCACCAGTCCGGTTTTCCCGCCTGGCGGCCCTATTTCGAAATCCTGCGCCGCCAACCACCGGCGGCGCGGGGCAGGCTCTGGCGGCAGATGTTGGCGGACGAGCCCTTGGCCTACCGGCCGGGCGAGCAGACCCTCTACAGCGACCTGGATTTCATGGCGCTGCAAATCGTGGTGGAAGCGCAGGCCGGACAGCGCCTGGATCAATACGCGGCCCGGGAGCTCTATCAACCCATGGGCCTGCGCGACCTCTTCTTCACCGACACGGCGCTCCCGCCGCTTCCGCGTCCGTTTGCGGCGACGGAACAATGCCCCTGGCGCGGCCGGGTGCTCAAAGGCCATGTCCACGACGACAATGCCTTCGCGCTCGGCGGGGTGGCCGGGCACGCGGGGCTTTTCGGCACGGCGGCGGCCGTGGCCGATTTGCTGGATTTGCTGCTTGCCGCCGTCAAACGTCCGCAACCGGATCAGGTTCTTGACGCCGCCCAGCTGCGGCGTTTCTTTCAGCGCCAGCCGTCGTCCGACTGGACCCTGGGCTTCGATACCCCGGCCGTCACGGGTTCCAGCAGCGGGCGGCATTTTTCCGCCAGCACGGTCGGACACCTGGGGTTTACCGGCACATCGTTCTGGATGGATCTCGACCGGGAGGTCTTCGTGGTGCTGCTCACCAACCGCATCCACCCCTCGCGCACCAATGAGGGGATCAAGGCCTTCCGACCATTGATCCATGATCGGATCATGGAAGTCCTGGGGTATGGCTGATCGATTGGTTTTATTTGTTTTTGCGCTTGTAACCTTCCGATATTTTTGATATCAAAGTAGGATTATACAAAAAAGTATACGGCCAGGCGATGCGCCGCAACTCCGGTTCCGGTCAGCCCTCACAATTACAAACGACGTACGCGACACCCGGCATGCTTAAGGGGTGATAAGGTGAAACATGAATCTATTATTTGACGGCATCCTCGGTGTCTTCTCCAACGATCTGGCCATCGATCTGGGTACGGCCAACACGCTTGTCTATGTCAAAGGCAAGGGCATCGTTTTGAACGAACCCTCGGTGGTGGCGGTGAGCACGGACCACCGCTCCAAGAACCGCGTTCTGGCCGTCGGCATTGAAGCCCGCAATATGCTCGGCAAGACCCCCGGCAACATCGTGGCCATCCGCCCCATGCGCGACGGCGTCATCGCCGACTTCGAGGTGACCGAGGCCATGCTGCGCTATTTCATCCGCAAGGTGCACAACCGGCGGTCCTTCATCCGGCCGCGCATCATTATTGCCGTTCCCTCGGGCATTACCCAGGTGGAGAAGCGCGCCGTGCGGGAGTCCGCGGAGTCGGCCGGTGCGCGGGAAGTCTTCCTGGTCGAGGAGCCCATGGCGGCGGCCATCGGGGCCAACCTGCCGATCACCGAACCCACATGCAACATGGTCGTGGACATCGGCGGCGGGACGACCGAAGTGGCCGTGATTTCGCTGGCCGGGATCGTTTACAGCATGTCGGTCCGCGTGGCCGGGGACAAGATGGACCAGGCCATCATCCAGTACATCAAACGCAAATACAATCTCCTGATCGGTGAGCGCACGGCCGAAGCGATCAAGACCACCATCGGCAATGCCTATCCGAATTCACAGAATCTCGAGACCATGGAGGTCAAGGGGCGTGACCTGGCCTCCGGCATTCCCAAGATTCTGACCATCGATTCCGAAGAGGTCCGTGTGGCCATCGCGGAGCAGATCGACGCCATCATCGAAGCCGTGAAGATCGCCTTGGAACAGACCCCCCCCGAACTGGCGGCCGACATAGTCGACCGGGGCATCGTTCTGACCGGCGGCGGCGCCTTGCTGAAGAATCTCGATAAACTGCTGCGCGAAGAAACCAGCCTGCCCATCATCGTGGCCGACGACCCCCTGACGACAGTGGCGCTTGGCTCCGGGCAGACGCTGGACAGCATCGAAACGCTCAAGCGCGTCATCATCACGTAAACTTCCATGTTTTCACGAAAAACGGTGGTGATTATCGGCGTGGTCTTCCTGGTCATCGCCAATTTTCTGATCCTCGCGGTGGTCGGCCAGCGTGCACCCTCCCCGACGCCGGGAGGCGCAACGATCACTGTTCTGGCCCCGTTCCAAAATGCGTTTTCACAGTCGTCCCGGTTTCTCAGGGATATCTGGCGCCATTACTTTGCCACGGTGGCCGCCTCGCAGGAAAACGACCAGCTCAAAAAGCAGCTCGCCCGGGCCGAGGAGATGAAAAACGCCTGGGTTGAAGCCCGCCTGGCGAACGAACGTCTGCGCCGCCTGATCGAACTGGAAGCGTCGCTCGGCGAATCGGTCGTATTTGCTGAGGTCATCGCCAAGGATCCGACCACCTGGTTCAAGACCGTCATCATCAACAAGGGCCGCCGGCACGGGGTCGCGAAAGGCATGCCGGCACTTGTGCCCGAAGGGATTGTGGGGCAGGTCGTCGAGGCCTCGGGGAGCTATGCCAAAATCCTGCTGATCGTTGACCGCAACAGCGCCGTGGACGCTCTGGTGCAGCGCAACCGCGTGCGCGGCATGCTTTCCGGCGCTTCCACCGAGCAGAGCCACCTCGATTACGTCCTGCTCAAGGAAGATGTCCGGGTCGGCGATACCATCGTCACCTCGGGCCTGGACGGGGTTTTCCCCAAAGGGCTGAGGATCGGAAGCGTCCAGTCCGTCGAGGCCCGGCCCAACGAGATGTTTCATACGATCACGGTTTCGCCTTTTGTGGATTTCGACAAGTTGGAGGAACTCCTTGTGGTTATTAGCGCCCCGGCCGGGCCCGCGAAGGGCACGGAATGAACTATCTTCTCCACGGTTTGATGGTGCTGGCCCTCATCGTTTTCCAGACGGCGGTGCGTCCGCAGATCGGTTTGCTCACGGGCATCTACGACGTGCTCATCGCCTATATCCTTTTTCTGGGCCTCTATCGGCCCTTGAAGGAGTCTCTGGCCGTGGTCCTCATTTCCGGTTTTGCCATGGACAGCCTCTCCGGCGGTTCGTTCGGGTTGTTCTTAACGACCTATTTCTGGGCGTTCACGATCACGCGTCAGATGACGCATTTTCTGCACCCCGGCAATCTGGTCCTGCGGTTTTTTATCGTGGCCCTCGGCGTGGTCATCCAGAACGGGGTTTACATGGGGGTGGCCACGGTGCTGGAAGATATGACCCTGGCCCCCGCCTCCATCAAGCAGACGGCGCTCACGCAACTTTTTTGGGCGCTGGGCACAGGGTTTGTTCTGGTCACGGTTTTCCAGCAAATCCACCGAAAATGGGATGATATCCTGGGGACCTATTTCGTCCGCGAAGCGGCCTGACGCCTTGGCGCGTCTCCTTCGGGAATGGTGGTTCAAGTGTCGCGATATCTGAAAACGGTCGACAGCGAGTGGTTTCGCCAGCGCCTGATCATGCTCATGGTCGCCGTGCTTTTAGCGGTCATGATCCTGGTGCTGCGGCTTTTTTACCTCCAGGTGATCAAAGGCCAGGAATTCAGGCGTCTGTCGCTGAACAACAGCATCCGCCTGCAAAACATCGATGCCCCGCGCGGCTTTATCTACGACCGCCACGGGACCCTGCTCGTCGACAACCGCCCCTCCTTCGATCTCTACGTCAATTTAAAGGATGCCCGCCCGCTGGATCAGACCTTCCAGCGCCTGGCCCCTTTTACCGGTATGGCGGTCGAGCGTTTGATTCAGAAAGTCGAAGCGGAAGCGCGGGTGAGCGCCCTCAAACCGATTCTGATCGAAAGGGACATCGGCCGTGATGTCTTGGCCACCATTGAAAGCCATCGCTACGACCTCCCGGGGATCGACGTCCAGATCCGGCGTCTGCGCAACTATATTTTCCCCAACTTCGCGGCCCACTTGCTGGGTTACATCGGCGAGGTGAACCCGACCGAACTGAAGCGCTCCGGAAACGCCGATCTGCGCATGGGCGACCAGATCGGGAAGTTCGGCGTCGAAAAATCCCTGGAAAAGTACTTGCGTGGCGAAAGGGGCGGGCGGCAGGTCGAAGTCAACGCCAACGGCCAGGTGGTGCGCGTGCTGCATACCGTCTACGCCCGCAGCGGCCGCAGCATTTACCTGACCATCGATCATGCGTTGCAGAAAAGGGCGGAAGCGCTCATGACCGGCGAGTCCGGTGCCGTCGTGGCGGTCGATCCGCAAAACGGCGAAATCCTGGCGCTGGCCAGCAGCCCCGCATTCGACCAGAACGATTTCATCACCGGTCTGAGCACCGAGAAGTGGCGGGCCTTGATCGAAAACCCGGACCGCCCGCTGAACAACAAGGCGATTCAGGGTGAATACCCACCGGCCTCGACCTATAAAATCCTCGCTTCTCTGGCCGGTTTGCAGGAAGGGGTGATCACCCCTGACGAGACGATTTTCTGCCCGGGCTACTATCGTTTCGGCAACCGGACCTATCGCTGCTGGCGACGAGGAGGGCATGGGCCGGTCGATTTGAACCAGGCCATCGCTCGCTCCTGCGACGTCTATTTCTACCAGGTCGGCCAGCGCCTGGGCATCGATCGGTTGGCCTTTTATGCCAACGCGGCCGGTCTGGGCAAACGCACCGGCATCGCCCTGGACCATGAAAGCCGCGGCCTGGTGCCGACCGCGGCCTGGAAGAAGAAACGCACGGGCATCGCCTGGCAGGAGGGGGAAACCCTCTCCGTGGCGATCGGACAGGGCTTCAACCTGACAACCCCTCTGCAAATGGCCATGTTCACGGCGGCCGTGGCCAACGGCGGC
>CAYMAR010000068.1:0-6229 GCA_964388465.1 uncultured Desulfobacteraceae bacterium | reverse complement strand
CCGTCCGATGCCCCCCGCATCGCCATCGCCGTCATCGTCGAGCACGGTGAACACGGCTCCAGCGCGGCGGCCCCCGTCGCCCGGGAACTGGTGCGCACCTATCTCGGGCCGCAGGACGGCGAACAGATAACCGCCCGCACCGACAGGCAGGAGGCGCCCGCGGGTGCCGCGGCAGCCCAGGAAAGGGAGGACGCGGCCGCGTCTGAAGGGGGCGGCCATGGTTGACCGGCGCTATTTCACCTATTTCGACTGGGGGCTTCTGGCCCTGACCTTTCTCCTTGGCCTTTTCGGCCTGATGACCCTCTACAGCGCCGTGATGGCCGGGGTGCCCACGCCCCAGAAGGCGCTTTTCACCAAACAGCTCATCTGGTACGGCATCGGTCTCGGCGCCATGCTGTTCTGTCTGCTGTTCAACTACAAGCTGCTGGAGCGCTGGGGGCTTGTGATTTATACGGCCTGCGTCCTGATGCTCGTGTGGGTCCTGGTATTCGGCAAATACGTCGGGGGCGCGCGCCGTTGGCTGGTATTGGGCCCCGTGTCGCTGCAGCCGTCCGAACTGGTCAAGGTCGCCGTCATCATCGTCCTAGCCCGGTATTACGCCAAGTATGTGTCCTCCCGCGGTTTCAATCTGCGCGGTCTTCAGATTCCCGCCGTATTGACCCTGATTCCCTTCGTACTCATTCTGCGGCAGCCGGACCTGGGTACCGGCGGACTGGTGGTGCTGATTGCCGCCACGATGACCCTCTTCGTCAAGATCGAGCGGCGCTCCCTGCTCCTGCTGACGAGCAGTGCGGTCGTCATGATTTTCCCGCTGTGGTTGTTTGTCCTCAAAGACTACCAGAAGCAGCGGATCCTCACGCTGTTCAACCCGGAAGGCGACCCCCTGGGCACCGGCTACCACATCATCCAATCCAAAATCGCGATCGGGTCCGGATTTATGACCGGCAAGGGTTTTCTCAAGGGGACCCAGAACGCGCTCTCCTTTCTGCCCGAACAGCACACGGATTTCATATTTTCGGTTCTGGCCGAAGAATGGGGTTTCTTGGGGGCGTCGATATTAATCGTGACGTTCCTGATCTTCATCTTCTGGTCCCTGAACATTGCCTTTGGCTGCCGGGATCCGTTCGGGACGATCCTGGCCGTGGGCATCACGGCCATGATCAGCTGGCAGTTCGTGATCAATATCGGTATGGTCATGGGACTCATGCCGGTGGTCGGGGTTCCGCTGCCGTTTATCAGCTACGGCGGTTCTTCGCTTCTGACAACCCTGATTTGCGTCGGCATCCTGATGAATATCAGCATGCGCCGCTTCATGTTCGAATAATCCGCGCCCGCCAGGGCTGCGGGCCAACAACCATGGGAACAAGCACATGAAAAAACGACCGGAAAAAGAAAAACAGGATGGTTCCATATCGACCCTCATCGGTGTCGATGCCCGTATCGAGGGGCATCTCGATTTCACCGGCACCCTGCGGCTGGACGGCCGCCTGGAAGGCGAGATGAGCGGCCGCGACGGCGTTTTGATCGTTGGAGAAAAGGCCGAGATCAAGGCCGATATCAACGTTCACAAGGCGGTGATCATGGGAACGATCACCGGTTCGGTGAACGCCCAGGAAAGGATCGAACTCTATCCGCCGGCACGCATTACGGGCGACATCTGCGCGCCGATGGTCACGATCGAATCGGGGGCCGTCCTCAACGGCAAGTGCATCATGCAAAAGCCTAAAGAGGCCAAGGACAAGCCGTCCGCCCCGGCCGCCAAACCGAGCCCGCCGCCGGCGAAGCCGGATGCGGAATGAAAAAATCTTTTGACAATGCGCGATGTCTGATGCTATAGCACGCCGCAGCAAAAATTTTGCGTCCGGAGGGAAGCAATAGGTATATAACTAATTGATATTAATATAATTATGTTGTGGAGGGGATTGATATGAATTTTTCTGGTTCCAGCCGGAAACCTCTTTGTGTGCCCGTACTTGCCCTTTCCTTATTATTGATCAATTTCAGTGGTCCGGCCTTCGCCGCCAGCATTACCGTGATGCCTGACTGGACGACGCTCCTTCAGGCGGCCAACTTCATCCTTCTGGTCTTCCTTCTCAACATCGTCCTCTACCGCCCCATTCGTAACATTCTCAAACAACGCAAAGCGAAAATCGACGGTCTGGAACAGGATATCCAGAGTTCCACCAGCGATCTGGCTGAGAAAGAAAGCACCTACGCCGCCGGTATCCGCGATGCCCGCAAAAAAGGCATGCTGGAAAAGGACGCCCTGGTTCAGGCGGCGGCCGATGAAGAAAAGAAGATCCTGGACAAGATCAACGCCGATGCGCTGGAAGAGCTCAACGCCGTCAAGGCCAAAGTCGCACAAGAAGCGGAGGCCGCCAAGGCCGCTCTGCTGAAGGAAGTGGATACGTTTGCCAACGATATCGGTAAAAAAATCTTGGGGAGGGCTGTTTAATGAAAAATCCTGGTTGCAGCAGTTCGCATCGTCAACGCTGGGGCCTCGTCCTGCTGACGGGCTTATTGGCGATGCTACTGGTTTTTTCAGTCGGCACCGCTTTTGGTGCCAGCGGCGGTGGCCACGGCGATGCGGAGGCGCATGGGCCGGGCTGGGTTAAAACGGATACCTATCGCGTCCTGCACTTCATCGTTCTAGCCGGCGGCCTTTTCTTCCTTCTGCGCAAACCGCTATCGACGGCGCTCAGTGCGCGGGCCAAGGGCATCGAGGAGCAGTTGAGCGATCTGGAGTCCAAGAAGGCGGATGCCGAACGGCAACTGGCGGAATACAGCCAGAAGTTTGCGCGGCTCGAAAAGGAGGCCGAGGCGATCATGGCGGAATACGTCCGCCAGGGGGAAGAGGCCAAGGCACGCATCCTGAAAGAGGCCGAAGAGAGCGCCGAAAAGCTCAAGATCCAGGCCCAGAAAACCATTGAGAGCGAATTCCAGAGCGCCCGCGATGAACTCCGCAGCGAAATTCTGGACAAAGCGCTGACCAAGGCCGAGGAAATCATCAAAAGTCAGATCTCAGCCGGGGATCAGGAGAAACTTGTCGACGAATACTTAGCCAAGGTGGTGGTCTCGTGAAAAATCTCTCAATTGCACGGCGCTATGCCAAGGCCCTTCTCCTTATCGGCAAAGAAGATGGGAACGCCCAGCTGTATCGCGATGAGCTCAATGGCGTGACCCAGGCGATTGCCGCCCAACCGGACCTCAAGCAGACGATCAGCAACCCGCTCTATGACGCCGAGGGCCGTCGCGGCCTCCTGATGGCGGTGGTCCAGAAACTCAACCCCTCCAAGGAAATGCAGCATTTCCTTATGCTGCTGTTCGACAAGGGGCGTTTCGGTTTTCTGGATGAGGTCAACGATTTTTACCAGAAACTGGCCGATGATCTGAAGGGGATTGCCCGCGCCAGCCTGGTGTCGGCCACCGAATTGACTGCGGAGGCCGTGGACAAAATTCGTGAAGCCCTGGTCAAGCGAACAGGTAAGGATATCATTTTAGACGTTCAGCAGGATCCGGAACTGATCGGCGGCATCGTGACCCAGATCGGCGATCTGGTGCTGGACGGAAGCATTAAGACGCAACTGGCCAATATGCGCGAATCTTTAAAAAGGGGTGAGAGTGTCTGATGGAACTAAAAGCTGAAGAAATAAGCCAAATTATCAAAGAGCAGATCAAGGACTATGACAAGCAGGTCGAACTGAGCGAGACCGGTATCGTTCTGTCCGTCGGTGACGGTATTGCCCGCGTTTACGGCCTGGAAAAAGCCATGGCGCTGGAACTCGTGGAGTTCCCCGGCAACATTCTGGGCCTGGTGCTTAACCTCGAAGAGGACAATGTCGGCGTGGCGATCATGGGTGACGACTTCGACATCAAGGAGGGCGACATTGTCAAGCGCACCGGTAAGATCGCCCAGGTCCCCGTGGGTGAAGCCGTGCTCGGGCGGGTGCTCTCCGGTGTCGGCGAGCCCATCGACGGAAAAGGCCCCATCGAGGGCGCCGAAACCTCCCGTGTCGAAATGGTGGCTCCCGGCGTCATCGCCCGTAAGAGCGTGCACGAGCCCTGCTACACCGGTCTCAAGGCGGTCGACGCCATGACCCCGGTCGGCCGCGGCCAGCGCGAGCTCATCATTGGCGACCGTCAGATCGGGAAAACCGCGGTGGCCATCGACGCCATCCTGGCCCAGAAAGATACGGACGTCTACTGCATCTACGTGGCCTCGGGGCAGAAAAAATCTTCGGTGGCCCAGGTGGTCAACGTCCTCGAGAAGCACGGCGCCATGGAATATACCACGGTCATCGCGGCCTGCGCCAGCGACCCGGCGACCTTGCAGTACCTCGGTCCCTACGCCGGTACGGCCATGGGCGAGTACTTCCGTGACAACGGCAAACACGCCCTCATCATCTACGACGATCTGTCCAAGCAGGCGGCCGCCTACCGCCAGGTTTCCCTGTTGCTGCGTCGTCCTCCGGGACGTGAGGCCTATCCCGGCGACATTTTCTACAACCACTCCCGTCTGCTGGAACGCTCGGCCAAATTGAGCGACGAGGGGGGGGCCGGCTCGCTGACCGCCCTGCCGATCATCGAAACCCAGGCGGGCGACGTCTCGGCCTACATCCCCACCAACGTGATTTCGATCACCGACGGGCAGATCTATCTCGAGCCCTCGCTGTTTTTTGCGGGCGTGCGTCCGGCCATTAACGTCGGTCTTTCGGTATCCCGCGTCGGCGGTGCCGCTCAGGTTAAGGCCATGAAGCAGGTGGCCGGTACCCTGCGTCTGGACATGGCCCAGTTTCGCGAGTTGGAAGCCTTCGCCGCTTTCGGCAGCGATCTGGACGCGGCCACCCAGAAACAGCTCACCCGTGGTCAGCGGCTGGTGGAAATTCTGAAACAGCCGCAGTATCAGCCGCTCAGCATGGAAAAACAGGTCACAATCCTCTACGCCGGTACCCGCGGCTTTCTCGATGAGCTTCCGATCGACGTCCTGGGCAAATACGAAGCGGGCCTGTACAAGTTTATCGAAGATCGTTTCCCGCAGGTGTTTGAAGGACTGAAGGAAAATCAAGAGATCACCGACGATCTGGACAAACTGATGGGTGAAGCCCTGACGGCATACGGTGACGAGTTCAAAGACACCATCAAGTAAGCAGCGCCGTTTAGAAAGACACCGCTAACGTTCAACGGGATAAGGGCTTAACGTATGCCAACACTAAAAGACGTCGAACTGAAAATCAAAGGGGTCAAAAAGACCAAGCAGATCACCAAGGCCATGAACATGGTGGCGACTTCGCGACTGCGCGGTGCTCAGCAGAACATGGATGCCTTCCGACCCTATGCCGGTAAATTTGCCGAGGTGCTTGGCAGTCTGGCGGAAAAGGCGGGTGAGGAAGCCAGCCCCCTGTTGGTACCCAAGGAAGCGGTCAAGAAGATCCATGTGGTCCTCTGCACCTCGGATCGCGGTCTTTGCGGCGGCTTCAACATCAATCTGATTGAAAAGGCCGAAGCGCTGCTGAGGGAAAAAGCCGGCGACGATGTGACTTTTTCGCTCACCTACTTCGGGAAGAAGGGGCGCGATTGGGGTCGCAAAAACGACGCCGAGACGCTGGATGAGTATTTGGGGGTGGTGGGAACCAGCTTCGATTTCAGCGTTGCTGCCACTGCCGGCCACAAACTCGTGGATGGTTTCCTGAGCGATGCCTTTGACGAGGTGTATGTGATCTACGCCAGATTCGTCGGCATGGGCAAGCAGGTGCCCACCGTGCAACAGCTTCTGCCCATTCCGCCCATTGAAGCGGAAGAGGCCGAAGCCTCGGGCGACGAGCCCTACCAGGCCGAGCACATCTGCGAGCCGAGTGTGGACGAACTCCTGGGGGTTTTGTTGCCGCGCAATGTGTTCGTGCAGCTCTTCAGCGCACTGCTGGAGACATCCACCAGCGAGCATGCCGCCCGCATGATGGCCATGGACAACGCCACCAAGGCCTGTAACGACATGATCGAAAACCTTACCCTGGCTTACAATAAAGCCCGTCAGGCGGCCATTACTGCAGATTTGATGGATATCGTCGGTGGCGCCGAAGCGTTGAAGGGCTAAATCCAATATTCGGTATTGTTGACAATAGGAGGAATAGATGGCTGAGAACATTGGCAAAATAGTGCAGGTAATGGGTCCTGTCGTTGACGTGGAGTTCGAACAGGGCAAGCTGCCGACGATTCTGACCGCGCTTTTCGT
>CAYMAR010000067.1:8963-12816 GCA_964388465.1 uncultured Desulfobacteraceae bacterium | reverse complement strand
GCCCTGCAATTAAAGGACCACACCCACCGAAGGAATCCAGCGGCGCGCAATTGAATCCGAAAATTTAATATACACAGGTGTTTGGCGTTTCAATCGCAATTTGGGGTGGACAGGTGTCCGCCTGATTGTGTAGCTTGGGATCTACATGTCGCCGATCGGTAACAATTATCGTCGGCTGCGCTTCTTTCGTTCGCAGACAGGATGGATTCGTGGTCCATCATTTTCCAGGCGGTCTCGCCATCGATTCGAAGTCAAGGCCTGCGAAGACCGGTACATGCATTTGCGTTGCGCCAGGTCGCCACGACGGGGGAAGCACCGCCGCGCTAGCGGACGTTTCGGGGACCATCACGCGAGGAGACGCGGCCCATGCCCAGGACGAAGGACGATAGCCGCCGGGAGATCCGGCGCAAGCTGGAGTTGTTTCAACTGATTTTCGACAGCATTCACAACGGTGCCATGGTGACCGATGCCGCCGGCGTGGTGACCCATCTCAACAAGCCTTATGCCCGGTTTCTGGGGCTGAATATTGCGGAGAGCATCGGCCGGCATTGCACCGATGTGGTGGAAAATACCCGGATGCACATCGTGGCGCGGACGGGTGTTGCGGAGATCAACCAGATTCAGAAGATCCGCGGCCAGAACATCCTGGTCCACCGCATCCCCATCAAGCGGGGCGGACAGGTTATCGCCGTCCTGGGGCTGGTCATGTTCCAGGACGTGGGCGAGGTCGTCCGCCTGGCCAAAAAACTGCGCCACCTGGAGTCTCAGGTCAAACGCTACAAAAAGGAGCTCATGGCCCTGCGTTCGACCCGCTACACCCTCGAGAGCATCATCGGCAACAGCCGCGCCCTCGCCGAACTGAAGCAGGAAGCGCTGGTGGCGGCCGGAAACACCTACCCGGTCCTGATCGTCGGTGAGAGCGGCACGGGCAAAGAACTTTTCGCCCAGAGCATTCACCACGCCGGCTCCCGCCGGGGCCGACCCTTCGTCCAGATCAATTGCGCCGCCATCCCCAAGGACCTCCTGGAATCCGAGTTGTTCGGCTACGAGGGCGGGGCCTTTACGGGCGCCCGTTCGGCCGGCAAGCCCGGCAAGTTCGAACTGGCCCACGGGGGAAGCATTTTACTGGATGAAATCGGCGATCTGCCATTGGAAATGCAGCCCAAGCTGCTGCGCGTATTGGAAGAGAAGGTCTTCGAGCGTGTCGGCGGCAACGCCGTGATCCAGTCCGATTTCAGATTGATGGCCGCCACGAATCAGAATCTCGAGGGGCTCATCGCCAAGGGCCGTTTTCGCAAAGATCTCTATTATCGCTTGAACGTGATGTCGCTGGTCATTCCGCCCCTGGCGGCGCGTCCCGAGGACATTATCCCCATCGCCCGGCATTTGCTGCGCCAGGCGACGGCGGCATCGGCCGGTGATGAGATCCGGCTGAGCCCGAAAGCGATCAACGCCCTGCTGGCCCATGACTGGCCGGGCAACGTGCGGGAACTCTCCAACGTGGTGGACCGCGCGCTGTCCACCATGCGGGGTGATGTGATCCGGCTGCGGGACCTGCCCATCCCCCTGAAGCGGGAAAGGGCCACCACCGGCCGGGCGCCCGTCACCCCCATCCGCGACGTTCAGGCCCGGGCCGAAAGAGACGCCATCATCAACGCCCTGCAGCAGACGGGCAACAACAAAGCCCGGGCCGCGGGCCTGCTCGGCATTCACCGCACCCTGCTCTATAAGAAAATGAGCCGCTACGCCATTCCCCTCAAACGCTGATTGTCTCTATTTTGCTACATTTGCCGGACACGTGCGGCTCAGCGGCCGGGCGTGCCGCCCTTGAGGGCGGCTTCGGCCTCCTCCCGGGTTTCGTAGATGTGGGCCGCCAGCGCACGCTCCTGCAGCGCTTCCCCGATTTTCATCCGCAGGAACGTGCTGGTGGTATAGCGGGTGACGCCGGTGTAGAAACGCTCGACGATCGCTTTGACCATGGTGGTGTAGGCTTCCATAAGCTCCGGTGAAATACTGAAATTGTCATAGTTGACCACGGCATAGACCCGATGGCCGACGGGCTCGAGCACTTTGACCACGGCTTTGCGGACCGTTTCGATGTCGTCCCGGGAGCGAATCGCCAGCCCCTCGAAATTGACGAAGAACAGGTTTTCCTGCGGGTCGTAGACGAGCCGTTTTTCGAGCGGCAGCGCGAACAGGTCCTCGTTGAGCCCCATGGGGGCCGTCCGGAAGATCCTGGCGTCCATGCGCGCCGGCGTGCCGCTGATGACCGGCTCGAAGTCCATCTGCTGCAGAATGTCCTTTTCGATGTCCACGCCCGGGGCGACCTCGATCAGCGCCATGCCGGCCTCGGTCAGCCGGAAGACGCAGCGTTCGGTCACGTACAACACCGGCTGCCGCTTGGATACCGCATAAGCACCGGAGAAGGTGACATGCTCCACCTGCTGGACGAACTTGCGCACCTTTCCTTCCTGATCGATGGACAGCACGCCGTCGCGCACGGAGACCTTGAGGCCCCCGGCGGTAAACGTCCCCACGAAAATGACTTTTTTGGCCTTCTGGCTGATATTGATAAAGCCGCCGGCGCCGGCCAGTTTGGGGCCGAACTTGCTGACGTTGAGATTGCCGGCGGCATCCGCCTGGGCTAGGCCGAGGAACGCCAGGTCGAGTCCGCCGCCGTCGTAGAAATCGAACTGCGAGGGCTGATCAATCAGGGCTTCCGTGTTGGTGGCGGCCCCGAAATTGAGCCCCCCGGCCGGCAGCCCGCCAATGACGCCGGGCTCCGCGGTGAGGGTCAGAAAGTCGATGATCTTCTCCTCGTTGGCCACGCTGGAAACCCCTTCCGGCATCCCGATGCCCAGATTGACCACGCTGTTGGGCACCAGTTCGAAGGCCGCCCGCCGGGCGATGATCTTGCGATCGCCCATCGCCATGGGCGGCAGCGATTGCACCGGCACCTTGACCTCGCCGCTGAACGAGGGGTCGTATTGGGTGCCGAAGGTCTGCCAGTGATGCTCCGGGGGCGAGACCACGACGCAGTCGACCATGATCCCGGGGATCTTGACCTGGCGGGCGTTCAGGGTGCCCGGCTCGGCCACCCGTTCGACCTGGACGATGACGAATCCGCCGGAGTTGCGGGCGGCGGTGGCAATGGCCAGGGCCTCCAGGGTCAACGCCTCCTTTTCCATCGTGATGTTGCCGTCGGTGTCGGCGGTCGTGCCCCGCAGAATCGCCACGTTGACGGGCAGGGTCTTGTAGGCTAGATAATCCTGGCCGTCGAACTGGATCCGCTCCACGATGTCGCTCGTGGTGCGGGCGTTGATTTTGCCCCCGCCGTTGGCGGGATCAACGAAGGTGCCCAGGCCCACCGAGGTAATCGTGCGCGGCTTGCCGGCGGCGATGTCGCGGAACATGTGGGAAATGACGCCCTGGGGCAGATTGTAGGCCTCGATTTTGTTGTCTATGGCCAGCTTCTGAAGTTTGGGCACCAGGCCCCAGTGACCACCGATCACCCGGGAGACGAGGCCTTCCCGGCCCATGTGGTTGAGGCCGCGGTTCTGGCCATCGCCCTGCCCGGCGGCATACATCAGGGTCAGTTCCCGGGGACGGCCGGTTTCTTCGAAATATTCTTCCAGCGCGATGGCCACGTACTCGGGAAAGCCGGTTCCCACGAAACCCCCGGTGGCGACGGTGTCGCCGTCGCGGATGATCTGGACGGCCTCCTTGGCGCTGACGACCTTGTTCTTGCGCGTGCGGTCCGGGGGCAGATCGGAAAGCACCGGGTGGGTCCGGTGGGTTTCGGGGCGGCTCGATTCGGCAGTCATGGGCACCTCCCTGCGGATCATGGGGTTGG
>CAYMAR010000067.1:0-8863 GCA_964388465.1 uncultured Desulfobacteraceae bacterium | reverse complement strand
TCGGGTTTTTTGGCGCGAGGCCCCCGGTTCGCATGGGACAAAAAGCAATCAGACGGTTGGCCTGGGCGTTATCGCCCGGTCTTGCGGCGCCGCGTGGGATGCCGCGGGAGCGCAAAGGCATGCGCGCGACGCGGCGCCGGTGGCGACTTAACCGCGTGAACCCAGCCGCAGACCGCCGTGGATAAAGAAAACATCGCCGGCCAGCGCCTCGTTGCGAAAAAGCTCGCAGGTCAGGGATGCGATCTCTTCCGGGTCGACCAGGCGGCCGATGGGGACATCCCCCAGAATCCGTTCCAGCGCCTTGGCGTTCATATTCTCGACAAGGGGCGTGCGGACGTAGCCCGGCGCGATGGCGACACAGCGGATACGATCGGCCAGCTTGCGGCGGAAGAGTTCGGCCGTGATCACCTTGGGCATGACCGACATGGCCGCCTTGGTCGAGGAATAGTTGATCTGGCCGGCCGTGCCCAGCGAACCGGTCGAGGACACCAGACAGATCAGCCCGCGGCAGTCGTTGTTGATCATCTGCTCCAGGCATTCGCGCACCGTCAGGAAGACACCGGTCAGGTTGATGTCCACCACCCGCTGGAACTGCTCGAGGGACATTTTGCCCTTGACCTTGCCGGTTTCGCGATCGGTTGCCACCAGCAGGCCGTCCATAATGATGCCCGCAAAGGGCGCCACCAGGTCGATGCGGCCGTAGGCCTCGATGGCCCGGGCGGCCAGCTGCTGATTGTCCGCTTCACGGGTCACGTCGCAGGGGAACGTGACGACATCGCCCTCCAGGTTCTGGCGGGCCGCATCGAGGGCCTCCTCGGAAATGTCGCCCAGAACGACTTTGCCGCCCTGGCCCAGCCAGTATCGGGCCACGGACAGACCGATTCCGCTTCCGCCACCGGTAATCACCGCAACTGCATTTTTTATCTCCAGCATGTCAAACCTCCTTGGCAATGTGGATAAGGGAATAAACGTATAATGGGACGTGAAGCCCATGATGCAAGCCGCGTTCCAGACCCTGGGTCTCACAAGCCGGCAATTGGCCCCCCCGATGATATGCCTGGGGCATCGGGTGAAACCGGTCGGCGGCGGATAAACCCCCCGGGCTTTGCGTAGGCGCGTGTATCACCTTGGCGACATGCGGTCTTCAGCCGCCAGGCCGGCCTGCAGGGCGCGGCGACTGGCCTGGAATGGCCCCGGGCGCCCGGCGCCGATGCCGAGAACGCCTCCCCGGCGCTGGATGACACCACGGCCCCGACGGTTCGTTTGCGCCTGAAGGCGGGCCGCCACCCGCATTCGTCTATGGCACCGGGCTGCGCATGCTGCCGCCCGTGAAGCGCTCGGCCAGCACCGCGGTGCAGATGACGGCGATGGCCAGTATCTGCCAGAGGGTCACGGGCTGGCCGATGAAAAAAAAGGCCAGGCCGGTGGCGATGACCGGTTTGAGAAAGAAGAGATAACTGCCGCGGGTGATGTCCGGGACGGCCGCCAGTCCGCCCAGCCACAAAAACTGGGTGATCGTGGTATTCCAGAGGGCGATGGTCACCAGGGCGGCCCATTGCTGCGGCGGGCGCGCAAACAGGGTCAGCGGGTTGACCCACAGCGACCAGATCAGCCCCACCACGCACCACAGGCCGAGGGCCCCCAGAAACATGGTGATCGCGGTGATGCGCAGGACACCGTAGGTGCCGATGAGCGGGCGGAGCATGACGGTATAGGCGGCGATCACCACCGTACACCCGAAAACCATCATGATCCCGATCAGATTTTCGGGCCCGCCGGTCAGGCGCGCCAGGTAGCCGTCCGTGATCAGGAGGGCGACGCCCGTCATGGCGCCCAGGGCGCTGATCCGCCTGGCGGCGGCAAAGGGCTCGCGATTCAGCCACTGATTGGCCAGGCCGACGCCGACCGGGATGGTGACCACCATGGTGGCCACCTGCGGCACCGTGGCGAAGTCGAGCGACCGGTGGTAGAGCAGAAACCCAAGGGTCACGCCGAAAAGGGCCAGGCCGACGAGCTGGAGCGCGTGGGTCCGGAAGGGGGCGGCCAGGTCGCGCGAGGCCGGAAAGATCAGGCACAGGAGCACCAGCCCCATCCCGCCCAGCAGAAACCGCCAGACCGACAGCTCCGGTCCGGCCACCCCGGAAAGCACCGCCACGAATTCCGTCGAGGCGTGGCCGGTCACACCGATGAAGACCGCCGCGTATGCCGCCGCGGACGATCGGTGCCACAGCCCCATCAGCGGCGGCCTGTCATGGCGAGGCGGCCGGGGGGGCGCCTATGGATTGAATTCCGCATGGGCATGGCTGGCCGCCGGCCGAATCGGCATCAAAACCGCTGCGGCCGTTCACTTTACCGGGACGCCTTGTCCACCCTGCAGTTTGGCCTGCATGGCTTTGACCAGTTCCTGGTGCCGGAAATTGTCGGGGTCGAGGTCCAGCGCCCGCTGGCCCCACATGAGGGCGCTGGTGTAGTCGGCCTGCTGCCGGTAGTTTTCAGCGATGGCGTAGAGCAGGTCGTGCGCGGGCGCCCGTCGGTGGGCGTCCGGGATGGCCAGGGCCTTGCGGAAATCGGCAATGGCCCGGTCGTGCGCTTTCTGGACGGTCAGGCAGCTGCCCCGCCCGATCAGGCTTTCCTCGTCCCAGGCGTCCAGCGTCAGGGCCCGCGTATACATGCCCACGGCCAGATCCAGATCCCCTTCGACTTCGTGGATTTTGCCCATGTAGAAATAGGCGTTGTCGCCGTCGTGGTGGCGATAGCCCGGGTCGAGGTCGATGACCTGCCGAAAGGCGCGCACCGCACCGACACCGTCGGGTTTCTGGAAGCAGCGGAGGCCTTCTTCGAACCATGCCTCAATCGATTCGGGCGTTTGTCGGTGTTCCATCAGCCCCCCATCAAAAATTGGTATGGGTTACTCTGATCACGCTGGTGACGGAAAAGCAACAACGATATTGGATTGTTGTTTGACCGCGAGGCTCAAATCCCGTCGGCGTGTTGTGATATCCCACGGTCGCACATTAAAGATTTTATTGCATGATGACGATAAACCCAAAAGCGTTCCCTCAGCATGGGATCTGAATTTTACTGGAGTGGGCAGATTGACTAGGCCAACCCATCATCACGGTTGTGTTCATCGTCCCGAGCAACGGCCATATGCCATTTGAAACCATCACGCTTTCATCCGCGGGATCGCTTTCGGTTGCGGCGCTGTGTCTGACGTTTGCCCTTTTCCAGGGGGTCGTGGCCTACCGGCGGCCGGAATTCGGATGGAACCGCTGGGGGGCGGCGATATCGCTTTTAACGGCGATCCATGCGGTGGCCGTCTTCTTCCAGTCCAACCTGCCGGCCGGTGATCCCACCCGTCTGTGCGAAAAAGTGCAGTTCTCGGTCTTCATCCTGCTGATCGATGCGCTTTACCGTTTTACCTCTGCGTTTCTGGGCGGCGGCGACCGCCGGCTAGTGCGGGCCCTGCCGTTGCTGACCGTTGTCTGCCTGGCCCTGATTTGGTTTACGGATTTGATCGTCGCCACCACGTTCGTGCAACGCCAATTTTTATGGACCCCCCATACGTATATCGAGCCGGACCTGGGCCCGCTGGGAATCGCCTACCTGGTGCTGGCGCTCCTTCTGGCCATGGCCGTCGTGCGCATCTGGTGGGGGCCGGCACGCCGCAAAGTCACGGGCGCGCGCGAATTCGTGGCCTGTTTTTTCGTCTGGGCGCTGCTGGGGCTGCACGACATCCTGGCCACCGTGGGCATGCCCACGGTGCAGTTTTTGATGGAGTTCGGCTTTCTGGGGTTCTCCCTGTCGGTGATTTCCATCACGATCCGCAAGTATATCGAGCTGTTCGCCATCGTCGAGGAAAACGAGCAGGCCTTGCAGAAAACCAAGGAAAGCCTGGAGCGGCGCGTACGCGAGCGCACGGCCGCCATTGCGTCCTCCAATCAGGAGCTCAAGGCCGAGATTTGCGACCGCAAGCGCGCCGCCCAGAAGCTGCGCGAGAGCGAGGAAAAATTTCGGACCTTGATCGCCAATATATCCGACGTGATCATCATCCTCGACCGGGAGGGCATCATCCGCTACAGCAGCCCCAACCTTTCGCGGCATTTCGGTTGGGAGCCCCGGGATCTGCAGGGGCAGAAATTCCATGCAACCGTGCATCCCGACGATCGCGAGCCGGTCGAGCGCCAGCTGGCGGATCTGATGGCCCAGCCGGGCCGGACCCTGACCCTGGCCTACCGCTATCGGACCCCCGACCAGTCCTACCTGCACATCGAGCTGACCCTGGTCAACCTGCTGGCCATGCCCCGCATTCGGGGGCTGGTGGGCAATTTCCACGATGTTTCCGAGCGGATCGCTTCGGAGCGGGCCCTCAAACGGGCCCAGGCCATCGCCCACGTGGGCAGCTGGGAACTCGATCTGGCCACCCGGACCATCACGGGCTCGGAGGAATGGCGCCGGATCTTCGGACTGGAAGACACCGGTTCCGGATTTGCGCTCGAGGCCGTGCAGGCCCTGATCGTGGAAGCGGACCGCCGCAAGGTGCGCCGCCGGCTCGACGCCCTCGTTTTCAAAGGCCGGGCCTATGACGTGACCTACCGGATACGGCGGGGCGGCGACAATGAAACGGCCTGGATCCATTCCCGCGCCGAACTGATCGGCCGCACCGGCGGCGCGGCCCGGGTCGCCGGCGTCATCCAGGACATCACGGCCGCCAAACAGGCCGCCGCCGAAAAGGCCCAGCTGGAAAATCAGCTGCGGCAGGCGCAGAAAATGGAGTCCATCGGCACCCTGGCGGGCGGCATCGCCCACGACTTCAACAACATTCTGTCGCCCATCATCGGTTTTGCGGAAATGACGGCCGAAGACCTGCCGGCCGACAGCCAGGCCCACGCCAACATGGGCGAAATTCTGAAGGCCGCACGCCGCGCCCAGGAAATGGTGCAGCAGATCCTGACCTTCAGCCGCCATGACAGCCAGGAACGCAAGCCCGTCCAGGCCGCCCCCATCATCCGGGAGTCGCTCAAGCTGATGCGCTCGTCCCTGCCGTCCACGATCGACATCCGGGCCCATATCGGCGACGAGGAGGGCTTCGTCATGGGCGACACCACCCAGATTCACCAGATGATCGTCAACCTGTGCACCAACGCCTATCACGCCATGCGGGCGTCGGGCGGCGTGTTGAACGTCTATCTGGATGAGGCCCACTTCCCGACCCGGGACGACGTGCCGTTGGCGGGCATGGACCCCGGCCGCTACACGCGCATCCGGATCCAGGATACGGGGCACGGGATTGCGGCGGATGTGCTGGAGCGCATCTTCGAGCCCTACTTCACCACCAAGGCGCCGGGGGAAGGCACCGGCATGGGGCTTTCGATGGTCCACGGCATCGTCAAGAACCACAACGGCTTCATCGACGTCGCCAGCACCGAGGGGGAAGGCACGACGTTCAGCCTCTATCTGCCCCAGATCCTCCACGCGGACGAAACCTCCATCGATGAGACCACGAACTTCATCCCGCTGGGCAACGAACGCCTGCTGCTGGTGGACGACGAGGAACAGCTCCTGGGCATGCAGTGCCAGATGCTGGAGCGCCTGGGCTACGAGGTTACGGCCACCACCAGCAGCGTCGAGGCTTTGAACCTGTTCTGCCGGGACCCGGAAAGCTTCGACCTGATGATCACCGATCAGACCATGCCGAACCTCACCGGCGGGGATCTTGCCGCCCAGGTGCTGCATATCCGCGATGACCTGCCCATCATTCTGTGCACCGGTTTCAGCGAGGCGCTCTCGCCGGAGGCCGCCTCGGAGATCGGCATCCGCCACTACCTGCACAAACCGATTCCCCTCAAGTCACTGGCCCGCACCGTGCGGATCGTTCTCAACGACAGCTTCCCATCCGATCCCCCGCGTCCACAGGTCGACTGCGCCTGAGACGCCCCGCGTCGCCCATCCGGTCATAGACGACCGCTGCCGGACGGCGGGTTCCATCCGGTGTCACATGCGCCCGGGTCGTGACGGGATGGGTCTTACATTGACATTTACAATATATTTACATTTGTATTGACATTTGGCCGGCAGGTTCATATGAGGGGTTATGACCGCTTCATCACCGGCCACCGATACCCCGGCGCTCACCGTCAAGCAGAAACGCCTCCTGACGTATCTGGAGAACGCGCTCCGCCGCCGCGGTCGAACCCCCAGCCTGCGGGAGGCCGCCGGGGCGCTCGGTGTCAGCCACGCCGCCGTGGCCCAGACCCTGAAAGCCCTGGAAGCCAAGGGCGTGCTGCGACGCGACGGGCGCTACAGCCGGACCGTCCACCTGCTCAAGCGGCCCCGGACCATGTCCGCCGATCCGCGCTGGCAGGCGGTGCCGGTCGTCGGGCGCGTGACCGCCGGCCTGCCCATGTACGCCCAGCAGGAGTGGGACGGCAGCGTCGTGGTCGATGCCGGGCTGTTTCCCGGGGCCAACCTCTTCGCTTTGCGGGTGAAGGGCGACTCCATGCGGGACGCCGGCATTCTGGACGGCGACCTGGCCATCTGCGAACCGCGCCAGTACGCCCGCAACGGTGAAATCGTGGTGGCCCTCATCGGGGGGGAGGAAGCCACGGTCAAGCGTTTTTATCTCGCCGGCGAGCGGATTGAACTGCACCCGGCCAACAGCGCCTATGCGGTCAGGCGCTACACCTTTGACCAGATACTGATCCAGGGCAAGGTGGTCGGGATCCAGCGCGACCGGATCCGCTGAGAACGACCGCTGCACGTTGCCCCGGTTTTTGACCGATTTTCAGCGAACACGCCGATCCGTTGAGGATCGTTTGAATTTCAGGCACCCGCCGTGACGACCATGCAGGCTTACAACGCATCGCCGGCCGCCGCCCGCGGCCGGCTTCGGGTGGGAACCAGCGGCTATTCCTACACCGAGTGGATCGACGCCGGCTTCTACCCGCCCGGGACGAAGGCCGGCCACATGCTCCCGCTTTACGCCCGGCTGTTCCCGGTGACGGAACTCAACTACACCTGGTACCAGATGCCCAAGGCGCCCGCCCTCGAGCGCATGCGCCAGCAGGTGCCGCCGGACTTCCGCTTCGCCGTCAAGCTCACCCGGACCCTGACCCATGAGATCGATCCGGACCGGTGGCGCGGGCAGGCCGCCCAGTACCGTGACGGCATCGCCCCGCTCGTGCTGGCCGGGCAACTGGCGGCCGTTTTGCTGCAACTGCCCCCGTCCTTCGAGCGCACCCCCGGCCGGCGGCGCTACCTGGCCGCCCTGCTCGACCGGCTGGAGGGGCTTCCGCTGGCCGTGGAGTTCCGGCATGTGTCCTGGGCGGCGGACCGGGTGTTCGCCGAACTGGAAAACCGCCGCATCACCCTCGTGGCCGTGGACGCCCCCGATCTGCCGCACCTCTTCCCGCGGCTGGACGTCGTCACCAACCCGGATCTGTTCTACGCGCGTTTCCACGGGCGCAACGCGGGCGGTTGGCGCTCGGGCAACATGCAGAAGCAGTTCGACTACGACTACACCGAGGCCGAACTCCGGGAATGGGTCGCCCGGCGCATCGTCCCCATGGCGCAGCGTGCCCGCCGCGGTCTGGCCTTTTTCAACAATCACGTGCGGGCCCAGGCGCCGGCCAACGCCCGGCGGCTGACCCGGCTGCTGGCCGCCGAAGGGTTGGCGGAGGATTCGCGATGGACCGCGCCATCATCCACCTGAACGTGGCCGACTTCGCCGTGGCCGTCGAACGCAGTATTGATCGTCGTTTGTGCCGGCGGCCGCTGATCATCGCGCCTGAGGCCGCGGCCCGGGCCACGGTCTACGACATGAGCGAAGAGGCGTACCAGGCCGGCGTGCGCAAGGGCATGCCCCTGCGCCGGGCCCGCCGCCGCTGTCCCGATGCCCGCCTGGTGCCGCCGCACCCGCCGCTGTACGCGCAGGTCATGCGGGCCTTCATCCGCCAGGCCCGGTCTTTTTCGCCGCTGATCGAACCCGGCGAAGCCGACGGCCACCTGTTCATGGATGTCACCGGCACCAGCCGGCTCTTCGGGCCGCCCGTGGACGTGGCCTGGCGGCTGCGCCGGCAGGCCCGGGCCGATCTGCGCCTGGTCCCGATCTGGGCGGTGGCCCCCAACAAGCTGGTGGCCAAGGTGGCCACCCGCCTGGTCAAACCCGATGGCGAATACGTCGTCGGCGCCGGGGAGGAGGCGGCCTTCCTGGCCCCGCTGCCCCTGGGGATCGTGCCCGGCATCGAGCGCGCGGACCTCGTGCGCCTGGGGGACTTCAATTTCACCCGGGCCGGTCAGGTGGCGCGAATGCGTCTGGAGGAGCTGCGGATCCCGTTCGGCCCGCGGGCCGGCTATATCCACGAGGCTGTGCGCGGTATCGACGCCTCACCGGTGCGGGCCCTGGGGGCAAGCCCCCCGCGCATCGTCCGCCACCATACCTTCGGTGAAGACGCCCATGTCCCGGCCGTCCTGGAAAGGGCGCTGTACATCCTCGCGGAGCAGGCCGGCCGCCGGCTGCGGGACCGGCGCCTGGCCGCCCGCCGGGTGGCGGTCCGCCTCGGGTTCTCCGACGGGATCGTTCGGGTCCGGCAGCGGGCCCTGCGGCCCGCCACGGCCAACGACCTGACCCTTTTCGCCCGAGCCCGTGCGGCGCTCTACCAGGCCTGGCAGCGCCGGGTGCGGATCCGGCACCTGGACCTGATCTGCGATCGCCTGACATTCCCGCCGGCCCAGCGCTCCCTTTTCGCGGAAGACCGGGATGAACGCCGGCGCCGCACCCGGCTGGTGGCAGCCATGGACGCCATCCGCGACCGTTTCGGGACAGGCGCCATCAAGGTCGGCCGCACGCTGGCGGCTTAACGAT
>CAYMAR010000066.1:0-12844 GCA_964388465.1 uncultured Desulfobacteraceae bacterium | reverse complement strand
GCCAGGTGTCGCTCCACATCCGCTCGCCGTGCTCGTCGAATGGATTCGCTTTCTGGGGCAGGCCTTTGGCGTAGCCCCGCTCCCAGCCCTCGATCATGAGGTCGGTGACCGTCCGCACGGCCGCGTTCGAGCGCTCGATGGTGTTGTGGTAGCGGCGAAAGTGCCCCTCGACCCATGACGTGCCATGGCAGGCCAGGCAGGTGGCCTGCATGGTCTGGGTATTGGCGGCCCGCTCTTCGGCGTTCAGCAGATACTTGTCGGCAAAGCCGCCTTCCAGATCGGTCGGCAGGGGCCGACCGTTCTTGTTGCGGATGATGGTGGTGTCCGGCGATTTGGGCTGGGGATGGGCATAGATCAACCCGAAGATCCGCCAGGCCAGGCGGTTTTTCATTTCGTGGGTCCGCTCGTTGATCACTTCTTCATCCGTGTTCACCAGGAGGCTGACGTGACAGGTGGCGCAGGTGGGCGCGGTGAAATCCTGGCCCACCGTCCAGGGCACGGCCTGGAAGTCCCACTCCTGTTTCTTGGAGGAATAGATGTTGCCGTGCTTGCTGGCGCTGTAGACCTTGAAGGCCGGCACGTCCGGCCCCACGTGACACTCCTTGCAGGTGTGCGGTTTGCGGGCCACCTCGATCGAAAAGGAATGCCGCGTGTGGCAGGCCGAACAGGCGCCCTTGCTGCCGTCCAGATTGATGCGCCCCACCCCCTGGTTGGGCCAGCCTTCGGTGACGGGAAACTCCAGCTCGCCGGCATCGGTGTCGCGCACCTCGGTGCCGCTGACCTTGAGCGCGGTGCCGTGGCAGTAAAGGCAGGCTTCCTCCCGGGTGTCCATGTCGGGCGGTGCGACCTTCAACTGACCCTTCTCCAGCGTGCGGTTGCCCAGGATCGAGTGCTCGAGCTGGTTGTAAACCGTGTTGTCGACCAAATTGGCATAGGCGTGGGCCATGATGTTGCGTGAATACTGATCGGCCTCGACGGCGTGGCAGGTGCGGCAATCGTCCGGGCTGACCACGGTGTGGACATCATAGCCGTTATGTTCGAAAGTGCCGGCCCCGTGGGCCTCGGGGCGCAGGTTGTGGCACTCGGCACAGCCCACGGCGACCTTCTGCAGGTCTTCGGGGATGTTCTTGCTGGAGACCTTGAGCGCCAGGCCTTCGGCCTGCAGGGCCTCGGCCGGTGTGATGGCGGCATGGCGGCTCTTCTCCCAGCCCGCCACGATACCCGGGTGAAAAATCGCGTGGCAGTCCAGGCATTCCTGGGTGGCGTCACTGACGGGGGGCGCCTCCCCGCAAACGAGGGCAGGCCAAATGAGCAGCACGAATACAATCGACAGGAACCGGCGGTAAATCACGAAAACCTCCTTGGAAACGTTCAAGCATCAGGCAGGCAATGCAAAGATGCGTTGCAGGGCATGATAGCGGAAATGGAAAATTTCGTCCAGCTTGCGCCGGATGAAAAGGGCATGCAGTCCGATGCCGACGAGGCCGCAGGGCAGGCTGTAGTGGACCTCGTCGGTCTTTTCGACCCCCCCGGGCACCTCCCGCAGATGATGCTGATGGTGCCAGAAGCGGTAGGGTCCCTGGCGCTGCTCGTCCACGAAATAGCGGGGCGCGGCCACCTGGGTGATCTCTGAAACCCAGGGGACGGCGATGCCGGCCAGTGGGCGAATCCGGTAAGTGATGATCAGGCCGGGGTAGACGCGGGCCGGCAGCCGGGAGGTGATCCTGAAATCCAGCCAGGGCGGCGTGATCTTGCGCAGGTTGGCCGGATCCGAGAAAAACCGCCAGGCCGCCTGCAGGTCGGTGGGCAGCACCTGTCGGCGATGGAGGCGGAAAGTCTTCATCATGGCAAGCCTCAGGGAGGACGCGTTCCGTTTGTCCCGCACCGCGCATGGATGATGCGCACGGGAGGGGTATTAGAGCTTGCAGGTCACCGCCGATTCCACGTCGACGGCCTCGGGGCCGGCCAGCACGTTTTTTCCGGTGCGCCGGGCCACGGTTTTGAGCATGCCCTGAAATAGCCAGGTGTGGGCCGGCAGAAGGGAATACCAGTAGGCGATGCCCGCCAGGCCCCGCGGCAAAAACCGCGCCGCCATTTGAAGGCTTGTGCGCATGGGGCCTTCGCCTTCGATGCGAAACTCCAGCAGGGCGTCGCCCGGCGCCTTCATCTCGGCCAGCAGCAGCATGCGAAATGGCGGCTCGAGGGCCACCACGCGCCAGAAATCGAGCCCGTCGCCCACGCGCAGATCCACCGGATCCCGCCGCCCGCGGCGCAGGCCCGGCCCCCCCACGGCCCGGTCCACCAGCCCCCGCAGCCACCAGAGCGAATGGGCGAAATACCAGCCGTTGCGCCCCCCGATCCGCCGGATGGTGTCCCAGACATCCTCCGGCGAAGCCTCCAGCACGATGCGATGGGCCTCGTTGAGCACCGTGCCGCCGGCATAGTCGGCATCGCCGCAGGTGGTCCATTCGGGCGGCAGCACCCCCCCGCCGTCGAACCAGCAGGTATCGACCTTCTCCTGGCGGATCCTTTCGAGCGCGACGCGGATGGTCTCCCGGCTGTCCGTCAGCTTCACCGGCACCATTTCCCGGATGCGGTTGTCCTGGCAGACCACGGGGATGCTGAGCCCCTCGGCCAGCGGTTGAGCAATCGAGGACGGCACCGGGGTGACCAGATGGATCCATTTGGCGCTCAACCAGGGGGTCAGCACCGGCACGGGGATGATGAGACGTTTCCGCAGGCCGGCTTCTTCGGCGTAGATCCGGATCAAGTCGCGGTAGCTCAGAACATCGGGCCCGCCGATGTCCAGGGTCTGGCCCACAGTGGCCGGCGCCAGCAGGGAGCGCTCCAGGTAGTCCAGCACGTTGCGGATCGATATCGGCTGACAGGGGGTCCCGACCCAGCGGGGGGTGATCATCATGGGCAGGCGGTCCACCAGGTAGCGCAGCATTTCAAAGGAGGCGCTGCCCGAACCCAGAATCATGGCCGCGCGCAGGTTGGTCACGGGAACCGCCCCGGCCATGAGGATTTTCTCCACTTCGTGGCGGGACTTGAGGTGCTTGCTGAGGGCCTCGTGGTCCTGCTCCCCCAGACCGCCCAGATAAATGATGCGCGCGTGGTCGTTCTGCGCCGCCGTCGCCACCATATTCTCGGCGGCCGTCCGGTCGGCCCAGGCAAACTTGCCCTTGGCGGCATTCATGGAATGAATCAGGTAATAGGCCACACCGCAACCCCGGCCCGCCGCGACAAACGCCTCGCGGTCCAGGGCGTCGCCGGCCACGACCTCGAGCGCCGGATGACGCCCCCAGGGCCGGCACAGCAGGCGCTCGGGCGAGCGCGCCATGGCCTTCACCTTGAAACCGGCGTCCAGCAGGCGGGGAATCAACCGCCCCCCCACATAACCGGTTCCCCCCGTCACCAGTATGGGTTTTTCCATCATCATGGGTTTTCCCGTGTGAGCTAAACCGATGCCGGCATCGGGTTTCAGGCGATGGCGGCGTGGTCCTCGAATCGACCCGCATGCCGCGGCCGTCCCTCACCGTCACCGATGCGACGTTGCCGGCGCGGGCGCTGCCCGGGGACATCGCATCCCTTGCAAGCGCACCCGCGAGCCGGATCGCGTTAAACGTGGTTGCGCAACTTCAACTCCACCGGGTGCGGGTTCAAATAAGACTGCTGCGCGAGGTAGGGCTGGTCGTACTTGCGCACATAGTGCTGAAAGAGCGTGAGCGGCACCACGATGGGCACCAGCTGCTCCTTGTATTGCCCCATGACCTCCAGCAATTCCTGCTTTTCGTCCGCCGTCAGATTCTTGCGAAAATAGCCGAGCATGTGCAGCATGACATTGTAGTGCTTTTTGATGGTGGTTTTGAGCCGCAGGGCCTCCAGCAGCAGTTTCTCGTATTCGAGGTAGAGCAGGCTGCAGCCCATTCCCTTGCCCTGGGCGGTCATGGCGCCCATCTGTTTCAGGTGCTTGGGGCTGTGGGCCATGAGAACCAGTTTGTTGCGGGAATGAAAATCGACCACATTGCCCACGCAGGAGCGTCGCTCCCGGGTATTGCGCCAGCGTTGCAGGGTGAAAACCTGCTCGATGAAATGCTCGCGGATCACGGGGTTGCGCAGCCGCCCGTCGTCCTCCACCGGGACCAGGGGGAAATGGTCCATGAAGGCCCGGGCGAAAATGCCGACCCCCTTTTTCTGGGGCATGCCCTTCTTCCCATAGACTTTGACCCGGACCATGCCGCTGCTCGGCGAGTCGCTCTTGAAGATAAAGCCGCACAGGTCTTCCTGTTCGAGCGCCTTCAAACGGCCGCGTGCCCACTTTTTCATGCGGTCGGTGTGATCGACCTTCGTCTTGGTGGTCACGAGCTGCGGATCTTCCGGATCCCCCACCAGCCGAAGGGTTTCGCGTGGGATGCCCAGGCCGATCTCGACTTCCGGGCAGACCGGCACCCATTCCACGAACTGCCCCAGGGTGTCCGTGAGATAGCGATCGCGCTTGTGCCCCCCGTTCCAGCGCACGTCATTGCCCAGCAGGCAGGAGCTGATGCCGATCTTGATTTTTGCGGACATGATGAATCTCCTTGCGGTGTTGTGATTCGCGGCCACGATGAATTTGACAGTTCTGGCCCGACGCGTCAAGGCGGTTGGCGCGGCCCATCCAGCGCCGGTCGTATCTTCGAAGCCCAGTTGATGGTCGCTCCCGGATCAGCCGCGGTCATTTGGAGCGTTGTCTTTCTCGTCCGCGCTTCCACGGATGACGATGCCCAGATAGCCGTCCACCGTGACCACGTCGCCGGAGGCCACGAACCGCAGGATTTCAGGCACGCCCGTCACGCAGGGCAGCCCGTATTCGCGGGCGATGATGGCCCCGTGAATCAGCATGCCGCCGCGCCGTTCGACGATCCCCGCCGCCAGCGGAATCACGAAGGTCATGTTGGGATCGACCGCGTCGCAGATGAGGATTTCACCGGAACGAAACCGCCCCAGGTCGTCGGGCGAGCGCACCACCCGCGCCCGTCCCCGGGCCAGTCCGGGGCCGGCCGGCTGGCCCGTCAGCTGCCGGGCCTTGAGGGTTGCGTCCGTTTGCGGCATCACGGAAGTTACGGCCGCGGGTTCGGAAGACAGCGGAAAGCGCGCCACCATTTCCTTCAGCGCGGCATCGGGCGCGGCGGCGGAAGCAAGCCTGCGGGAACCGGCCCGCACGGCGCGCCGCAGTTGCGCCTCGATGCGGCCCAGATGAATGTTGTCGTCGTCGCGCAGGCGGTAGCTGGCCCGTGCCAGATCGAGCAGGTTGGCGGCCCAGCGGCGTTCCTCGCCCGGAAAGCATGCCAGGAATTCCGTCTCCGCCCGGGCCGGGGCCATCGCCGCCGGACGGCCGGCAGGAAGCGGAGCGGCGGCCATTTCGATCAGCAGCGGTATCAAGTTGCCGCCGGGAAGATCGTCGGCCCGATCACCGGTGACGCCCGAGGAAAAATCGCCGTAGACCGCCAGAAATTCGTCCAGGGCCCGCCGGAACGGGTGATCGGCCAGTGGCAGCCGACCTGCGCGCAAGCTTTCCGCCAGTTCGGCATCCCCGCGCACCCTCCCTGCAAGGTCCTCAAGGCGGCGGTTGCGCGCCAGGCTCTCCATGGGAGTAGCCGTGAGCAGCGCCACGAAAGCGTAGGGGTCTTTGGGCTTGAGCGCATCGTTGTAGACCTGGCCGAACAGACGCACCCCATGGGCGAAAGGAATGAAATCGGCGTAGTAGACATTGCCCCAGTGCTGGTTGATGTCTCCGCGCCGCTTGATTTCTTCGGCCAAATCGGCGTCGGTTAACGCTTCGAGGTCCACATCGGCCAGCGCCCCGGCCGTGCGAATCATTTCGGGGATGAGCGCGTCCTCGATTTTGCGACGCAGTTCACAGAGATTGTCATAGCTGCGCCGCAGGCTCAGATACCAGCCCCGCTGGTCGCGGCCGCCGTCGACCGTGGCGGTAATCGGCCGCGCCTGGAGGAAGGTAAAGCCGTCGTCCTCCAGCGTCCACTCGACGTCCTGGGGCCCGCCAAAAAAATCTTCGATCTCGCAAACGGCGGCAAACAGGCGGGCGAGCGCGTCGCTTTCCAGGCAGCCGCCCTTGGCGCGATGCGGCGGCGCGGCCCGAACGGCCGTTCCCTGCGCATCCGGCAGGACCGCTTCACGTCCGTCGGCCGGCGTGAATTCGAGCACCGCGCCGCCATGGCGATCCAGAATCCAGCGCGCGGGCTGGATCTGCCCATCCACCAGGCCCTGGTTGAGGCCGGGCACGGCTTCGACCACGGCCTGGGCCGAATCCAGCGGATTGACACTGAAAGCCACGCCGGAACAGAACCCCGGAACCAGCGTCTGAATCAGCACGGCCATGTCGCTGCGCGCGGGGGAAAGCCCCAGCTCCTGCCGGTAAAGCAGGGCCGCATCGGACCACAGCGACGCCCACACCTTGCACACATGCTCGAGGACAGCCTCCACGCCCCGGACGTTGACGTAGGATTCGTGCAGCCCTGCAAAGGAGGCCCCGGCGCTGTCTTCGCTCGTGGCCGACGAACGGACCACGGTGGGGCCGTCCGCCAAACCGGGCTGCAGCTCCTGCACCAGCGCCCGCCGCAGATCGGCGGGCCAGGCCGCGCGCAGGAACAGGTTGCGGATGCGCAGGGCCGCGTCCCAGATCTCTTCCCAGCGCATGTCTTCAAAGGCCTTGCGGTTGAGCTCCAGCAAGATCCGGTCCTCGAGGCCGTTGGCGTCGACAAAGCGGCGATAGGCCGAGGCGGCGACCACAAGGGTTGGGGGCACGCGGAAGCCGCCGGCCGCGAGCCGCGCCAGATTGCAGCCCTTGCCACCCGCCTGGGCCAGCCCGTCGGACGCCACCGCATCCAGGGAAAGCACAAAGGCTTCAGCCGACATGGTACTCCATGACCTTCTGGAAGCGGTTGACGAGGTAGTAGGTCCGGACGGCCAGACGCAGCAGCGCCGTGGAGGGCGCGTTCACGAAGTCTTCCAGCTGGGAATGGCGTTCGCGAAAGGACGCCAGGGGGCCCTCGGCTTGCGGCCCGCTGACCTCGGCCACCGTGCCGACAGCGGTTACGGCGGCTGCCTCGTAAATATCCGCTTGGCGGTTCTGACTGTTCTCCACCAGGAGGGCCGCGCGGGGCTCCGCCGTCAGGTTGGCAAACTTGCGTGTGGCCCGTGAAGTCGCGAAGTAAATTGCGGAGAGATCCGCCTCGGCCACCACGCACACGAGACTGGCGTAGGGGTGGCCGTCGGCGCTGCAGGTGGACAGCACGGCCAGCCGCTGCCCCGAGAAAAGGCCTTCGATCGCCGTGCGAACGTCGCTGCAATCGTCCACAGCCGCTCCTTTCGTGGATAAAGTTTTGGATAGCCGGCCGGCGGCTGCCCGGAGACGCACCCCTGTGATCAAATGGTGCGCATGTCCACCGCCGTGTCAATCAGGGGCAAGCCTCCCTAGGCCGGCGGCGGCGGCAGCCCGACCAGGCTTCGGCGGGCCGCCAGGGAATCCAGTCCGCGCAGACGCGCGTGCAGACGGCGGCATTCCGCCAGGGTCAAGCGGTCGACGCACTTAATGACCAAGATCTCTTCGGCGGCATCCGGGAAAAGATCGTCGCCGGGGGCGGATTCCGCCATGTAAATCAACCGGTTGTAGATCAGACTGCGGGCGGCCAACAGATGCTGCCGTTCGATCGTGGGCGTCTGCCCGAAGATGAGGGCCAGGGTGAGCCGATCGCCCGGTCCGTAAAAGTGCGCCCGCCGACCGGCGGCGCGATAGACATCCCGCAGCAGAAAATAGGGGCGTATCACAGCTTCCGGCGGCAGCAGCCGCCGCAGTTCCTTCAACAGCCTCAGGTGCAGATAGCCGGCCTCAATATAGACACGGCCCTCGCGATCTTTCAAGCGCTCGGCGATGGCGCGGGCCCGCAATCGATCCCGCAGCGCGAACCGGTCCGCATCCGCCGCCGCGAAAGTGCACACCGTCGCCAGCAGGCGATCGAAGTCGTTCTCGGCGGCGGCATTGTAAAAGGCCAGGAGGCGGCCGGTGGCTTCACGCTCGGCGGCGTACACCGGCCACAGGCGGGAGTCGTGCCTGAAATCCTCCGGGCGGCCGCCGTCGCCCAGGTGTTCGTGGATTTCCATCAGGCGCTCGATAAAGGGCTCGCAGGCCCAGACCACCGTGCCGCGGCCCGCCAACCGCTGGAGCAGCCGGGCCGTCGCGCGCATGAAATCGGGGTATTCAAAATCAATGGTCTGAAGGTAGTCCTCGGGCGAGAGCTTGCCGGCCAGCAGGCGCTCGAACTCCGGGGTGGCCGGTTCTTCCACGATGATCTGGTCGCAGCGCGTCATCTGCTCTTCGGCCAGGGGCAGGATTTCGGGCCGATGGGAAGAGAACGCCAGGGTGAGGTTTAAGGGCATAGGGTCTCGCGGGTGTCGGCTGTCGATTGAGGCCATTACCGTCCGGTCGGGTCGCGCTGGTTTTCCCAACGCATCGCGGCCGCCCGCGGGCTTGCACAACGATGCGTCAGGCGCGGGTGTATGGCCTATACGCCCACGCCGTAAAAAGAATGATAAGGACGGCCGGCTCACGGGTCGAGGGGGCTACGTCGGGCCTGCGGCTGCCGACCGGTTCGTGAGATAGACCCCCGAAAGCACCAGGAGCGCTCCCGCCACCAGCGAGCCCGTGAGCGGTTCGCCCAGGATCAAAAAACTGAAAACGATGGCGCTGACCGGCACGAAGTTGATGAAGACCCCGGCCTTGGTCGCACCGATGCGCTGGATGCCTTCGTAATACCACACAAAGCCCAAGACCGTCCCGAAGAAACCGAGGTAAAAAAGGGCCAGCCAGTCCGTCAGGGTGAAAGCCGGCCAGGCGGCGAGCAGGCCTTCCCGCCAGGCCGGCAGGGCCAGGCACAAAGTCCCGCTCACGGACGCATAAAGAATCGAGGCCAGCGGGGACATTTCCTTTAAGAGCGCCTTGCCCAGAAGTGAAAACGTCACCCAGCTGGCCACGCATCCCAGAATGAAAAGTTCCCCCCGCCCCACCGCGCCGCTGCCCAGGGCGGCTAAGCTGCCACGGGTGATCACGAGCACGGCCCCGCTAATCGACAAGGCAATCCCGGCCAGGCGCATCGCGGTGAGGCGCTCCCGGAAAATCAGGGCCGAAAAGAGCGCGATGCCGATGGGGTTGTTGGCGATGATGATCGCCGCCCGCCCCGCCTCGATCAGTTTCAGACCCTTGAAGAAAAAAACGTTGTAGGCCAGCACGCCCGTAAGGCCGAGAAGCAGGACGGGCACAATCTGCCGGGGCCGGAGCGCCGGCAGCCGGCCCTCGATTTTCCAGGCGGCCAGAAGCAGAAACAGGGAGGCGATCGCAAAGCGCAGAAAAGCCGCCGAGTATGGCCCGACGTGCTGCGCGGCCAGCTTGCCGGCAATGAAAGTCCCGCCCCAGAAGACGGCCATGCCCAGAAGCTTGAGATAGACCCGGATCATTCGGGCCCGTCGTTCGGCGCGTTGCGCACGAGAGCCTCCAGGATGGCCGGGATGTATGTTTCGGCTTTTTCTCTGGGAAAACTGCAGGAACCGGCACCGGGATGACCACCGCCGCCGTAGTCGGACAACAGGAGGCCCACGTTGACCCGGCAATGGCGGTTGAAAATGCTGTGCCCCACACTGACGATCACCCGGTTGCGGTCCCGGTCGTCGTAGCGGATCTTGGCCTGCACCACGGTCTGGGGATAAAGGGAGTAGACCAGAAAGCGGTTGCCGCGGGGGGTCCGGGGCAGTTCCCGGAAATCCGTCACCGCCACCTGACCCTGGATTTGCGTGTGGCGTTCGAGATGGCTGCGGTAGACCCGGTTTTCCTCCAGGACCTGGGCCGTGCGTCTCTGTACGTGCCCATCGGCCATGACCTGATCGATGCCATGATCGCCGAGCAGGTCGACCAGCCGGTTCCAGTAGGGTTCGTCCTGTCGTTCGCGCCCGCCGATCGTCATGGACAGGAT
Organism: uncultured Desulfobacteraceae bacterium; assembly: GCA_964388465.1. Taxonomy (GTDB): domain Bacteria; phylum Desulfobacterota; class Desulfobacteria; order Desulfobacterales; family UBA5852; genus JABZFP01. The sequence continues at coordinate 2,819 of CAYMAR010000066.1, read as the reverse complement.
GACATAGGGGTAGTTCTCCGGATGCCGGACCTCGTCTTCGGTCAAATCGGCGCTGTCGATGCGGTCGGTCTGGTGCACGAGTTCGTCGTAGTTGCGCCCGATGCGGTCCCGGTAATAACGGTAAACCAGGCCCGCCGCCGAAGGCGCGATCTCGAAGAGCCCCTCGACCGGCCGCGCGGGGGTGTTGGAAAAATGGTGATCGAACCACAGCCCGCAGTTGGCGTGGTAGGGCAGATTGGCCACGATATCCCCGGGGTGAACATCCACGAGACCACGCTGCATATCACCGGGTTCGGCCCAGACGAGGGGCCGATCACGACCCTCGGCCTCCCGGAGCAGCATGGCGCAGACGACGCCGTCGAAATCCGGACGCGTCACGATTCGCATGATTTAATGCTCCCTTTTCCGCCTGCCGGCAGTGGTTCGTCTCAGACCCCCGCACGGCAAAGAGGAATATTTGAATTTAAGGGTTGCCATGCGGGTATGAAATTTTTCATAACCATGTTGCCCCGCTATCTGGTGGGCACCCTGCCGGCAATGCCCCGAGATGACGACCGGCCGCGCGACAACGCCCGACCCAACCGACTGCTGCGACCCTGATCCCACCCCGACCCTTCATCTTGACCCGACGGCATCCGGCGTCGCATATTAACCGTAACCCTTTCATCTGACAAGGAGGATCCACATCATGGCGCTCTATCTCGTTCAGCACGGCCGCAGCCACCCCAAGACGGCCGATCCCGAGCAGGGCCTCACCGAGGAGGGACGCTCCGAGGTGCAGCGCATCGCCGACGTGGCCCGGGGCTACGGGGTCAACGTCCACACGATCCTGCACAGCGGAAAAGCCCGCGCGCGCCAGACCGCGGCAATCATGGCCAAGACCCTCAGTCCCCCCGGCGGTGTCGAGGCGAAAACCGGGCTCAACCCCATGGACGACGTCACCGCCCTGGTCGGGGTTATCGACAGCACCACCGATCTCATGCTGGTCGGCCACCTGCCCTTCATGGAGCGGCTTACCGCCTGGCTGATCACCGGCAGCATCGAGCCGCCGGTCATCAAATTCCAAAACGGCGGCATCGTCTGCTTGAAAGACATTCCAGACCCCGGCGGCTGGGTGATCGCCTGGAGTCTGATGCCCAACATCGGCTAAGCGCTTCCGGCCACCCAAACCCCCGCCCCAATCGGCCAACCGCGTGGCCGGGGACACGCACCGGCGCGTCCCACGGCCGGCACCCCAGACGTCCATCCGCTGCCGGGGCCAGACCGCCGCCCTCGGCCGGGCGAAACCAACCGTATCGAGAATCCCACCTTTATATCATTTGATTTGTAAACAATTCTATCCATGATTATATTTGTGTAATTGACAATTATCACCACTTCCTGTATAGGACTGTCTGTCTTAATCTAACTGTGATTTCAGAATTTTATTTTGTTTATGCCAATTTGGAATCTAGTAGGCGCACAAAAAAAATACTTATAGCTAAAAGCATATAATGATTATAAATTAATTCGAGCTTTAATTAATATCACTTACACGGTCGTCTCGCGGCCCAACCAGCACCCATAGAGTCCCATGTACCAGACCAACGATGACAACCCGATCAGTGACCGCGTCCTGATCGCGTTGCGCCAGATCATCCGTTCCATCGATATCCGGTCGAAACGACTTGTCAAACAATTCGGCCTGACCGGCCCCCAACTGCTCATCCTCCAGGAGATCGCCGGGGCCGGAGAAATCACCGCCAGCGAGTTGGCCAAGGCCATCAGCCTGAGCCAGGCCACGGTCACCGGCATTCTGGAACGGCTGGAGAAACGCAACCTGATCGCAAGGCGCCGCAGCACCAGCGACCGTCGCCGGGTCAAGGTTTCCGCGACCCCCAACGGCCGGCAACTGCTGGAGGCCGCACCGCCCCTGATGCAGGAGTCGTTCCTGGAGCAGTTCGACCGCCTCCAGAACTGGGAACAGCACATGATCCTCAGCACGCTTCAGCGTCTGGTCGCCATGATGGATGCCAAACAGATCAAGGCGGCACCCATCCTTATGTCCGAGCCTTTGGAAGCCTTGACCGGATCTCCGAACGAACTGTCCGGCGGCATCGAGGCCTGATCCACCGAATGCAAAAAAACATTGAGGTTTAACGCATGGAAAAAATCGTTGTTGAGAATCTTTACAAAATTTTCGGCCCCCAGCCCGAGAAGGGGATCCAGATGTTGCAGGAAGGCCACGACAAGGAATCGATCCACGAAAAAACCGGTATGACGGTCGGTGTGGACAACGCCAATTTCGCCGTCGAGTCCGGGGAGATTTTCGTTGTCATGGGGCTTTCGGGATCGGGCAAATCCACCATCGTGCGCATGCTCAACCGGCTGATCGAACCCAGCGCCGGCAGCGTGATCGTCGACGGGCACAACGTCACCCAGATGGACCAGGACACCCTGGTCAAGTTCCGCCTGCACAACATGAGCATGGTCTTCCAGTCCTTCGCTCTGATGCCCCACCTGAGCGTGCTGGAAAACGCGGCCTTCGGGCTCGAACTGGCCAAGGTGGATAAAGACAAAAAGCGCGAGCGGGCCCTCGCGGCTCTGGATCAGGTGGGGCTTTCCGGCTGGGAGGATTCCTACCCCTCGGAACTGAGCGGCGGTATGCAGCAGCGCGTCGGCCTGGCCCGCGGTCTGGCCGTGGATCCCGACATCCTGCTCATGGACGAGGCCTTCTCGGCCCTGGACCCCCTGATCCGCACCGAAATGCAGGACGAACTGCTCAAGCTGCAGGAAGAGCACCAGCGCACCATCGTCTTCATCTCCCACGACCTGGACGA
>CAYMAR010000065.1:0-13067 GCA_964388465.1 uncultured Desulfobacteraceae bacterium | reverse complement strand
CCGGCGGCCGCCAGGATGCGGCCCCAGTTGGCGTCCTGGCCGAAGAACGCGGTCTTGACCAGGGGCGAGTGGGCGATCGTATCGGCCACCCGCCGGGCGTCGTCCGACGTGCGGGCGCCCCGCACCCGAATCTCCACCGTTTTGTTGACCCCCTCGCCGTCGCGAACGATCCAGCGGGCCAGATCCAGCAGGGCATCCTCCAGCAGGGCCGCGAATCGGTCCCGGTCCGCCGCGGCATGCAGCTTGGTGCCGCTCGCGCCGTTGGCCATGAGGATGACGGTGTCGTTGGTGCTCGTGTCGCCGTCGATGCTGATGCGGTTGAAGGAGGCGTCCACGGCCCGGCGCAGCGCTTGATCGAGGACAAGCCGGGGCACGTCGGCATCGGTGCAGGCAAAGCAGAGCATGGTGGCCATGTCCGGCCGGATCATGCCGGCCCCTTTGGCCACGGCGGCGATATGATAGGGGCGTTCGCCGACCCGTCCGGTGCGGAAAACCGCCTTGGGTTCGGTATCCGTCGTCATGATGGCCCGGGCCAGTTCTGGAAAGCCGTCGGGGGTCAGTTTTTCGACCAGCGTCGGTGCGGCCGCTTCGATTTTCGCGACGGGCAGGGGCTTGCCGATCACACCGGTGGAGGCCACCAGAACGTCTTCGTCCTCAAGCCCCAGCGCCCGGGCCGCGGCCGCCCCCATGCGCGCGGCGGCCCGCATTCCGGCCTCGCCGGTGCAGCAGTTGGCATTGCCGCTGTTGACGATAATCGCCCGGCTTCGCCCGGCAGCGACCCGCTGGCGATCGAGCACCACCGGGGCCGCCTGGACCTGGTTGCGGGTGAACACGGCGGCTACGGCCGCCGGTGTTTCCGAGAAGATCAGGCCCAGGTCCGGCTCGCCGTTTTTTTTCAAACCGGCATGCACCCCGGCGGCCTTGAAACCCATGCATGGCCCTGCGTCCATGGCGATGTCCTTGATTGAAGGATTGGATAGCGGCGGGGCTCCGCCGCTTGAAGCTTTTTCCCCCAAAGGCCCGGCAGTGTCAATGTCCGGCCGGTGACACCTCACTTGACAAGGGGGGCATCTTGGGCATAAAGCTTCCCGTCACGCCGTTGGTGACGCGCAGAGCGGGGTTTTTGCAAGACGATGGGCCCGGCGGGCTTGCACCCCACCGCGTCAGGTGCCGGGTTCAGGCTCCAAAAAATTTCTGGCACCCGGAACCTCACCTATCGCTCGCGGCCCATCGGCAAAACCGGGCGCTATTACGCGCCCCTGAAAGGATCGGCCTTGAACCCTAAACAACAACGCTGCCGACGCTGCGGCCAGCCGCTGAGCGTCAAACGCGCCTGACAACGCGTTTTTCTCCACTGCCGGGTGTGCAGTGTCGACTATCCCCTGGAAGCCTATGCCCAGCGCATCGACGACGACCTCGAAGAGCGGCTGGCCCACATTCCCTGCGACCGGATCTGACCCGCTCCAACCGCCCCCGTTAAAACTGAGAGGCAGTCGGCTGACGCCCAGACACCGAAAGCCGTCGGACCGAGTCCGGTTTGACGGCTTTCGGCGTGATCGCCCTGACCAGCACCCATTCAGCGCCGTTTGGCGGCCTCCCGCGCCTCGGAGGGCGGCAGCACCACCTTGTCGGCCATCAGCGCTTCGATGGCCGCGCGGTCCATTCCCAATTCCTCGCTGAGGATACGCTCCGCATGCTCCCCCAGCAGGGGGGGGCGCATCCGCGCCGACGGCGCGCTGGCGGAAAACTTGTAGGGAAACCCCAGTTGAGGGATCGCCTGCTCGACAGGGTGCGCCATGCTGAACTGCATTCCGCGGGCCGCCACGTGGGGGGCCGCAAAGACCTCGCCGATATCGAGGATCGGCCCGCAGGGAATCCCCGCGGCCTCGAACAAATCCAGCCATTCGCCGCTGGTCCGGGTCTGCATGCGTTCTTCAAGGAGGGGCATGATGAGCTCACGGTTCTGCACCCGGTCGGTGTTGGTGGCGAACCGCGGATCATCGATCAGTTTCTCCAGGTCCAGCAGGCGGCAGAACTTGGCATACATGGCATCACTGGTGGCCGCCACCTGGACCCAGCGCTGGTCGGCCGCCATGAAGGCACGGGCGGGCACCCGGTGGATATGGTCCAGCCCCCAGCGCTGCGGCGCCTGGCCGGAAACAAAATAATCCATGGCCATGATGGTCAGCCAGCTCACCACGCCGTCGTACAGGGAAACGTCGATATATTGGCCCTTGCCGGTCTCGAGACGGGCGATATAGGCGGCCAGGATGGCCGTCACGGCATGCGAAGCCGCGGTGAGATCCGTCACCGGAATGCCGATCTTGACGGGGGGGCCGTCGCGCTCGCCGGTGATGGACATCAAACCGGTCATGCCCTGGATGATGGGATCGTAGGCCTTTTTGTCGCGGTAGGGGCCGTCCTGACCGAATCCGGAGATGGCGCAGTAGATCAGCCGCGGATTTTCTTCGCGAAGCGTCGCGTCGTCGATTTTCAGCTTGGCCGCGACCCCGGGGGTGAAATTCTCGACCACCACATCGGCCTCGGCTGCCAGCCGGCGCACGATCTGCCGGGCCCGGGCGGATTTCAGGTTCAGGGCGATGGAGCGTTTGTTGCGGTTCAAGGCCAGAAAATAGGCGCTGGTCCCGTTCGCCAGGATGGGCGGCCAGAAGCGGCTCTCGTCCCCGCCGGGCGGCTCGATCTTGATGACGTCGGCGCCCAGGTCGGCCAGCATCATGGTGGCAAAGGGACCGGACAGCACCCGGGTGAAATCCAGAATCCGCATGTTCGTGAGCACGGGGGGCATTTCCATATTCATCTCCTCGGCAGGATGCCGTCAACCGTACCGGTCAGCCGCCGCGGCCGGCGCGCCGCTTCGGGAGGTTATTTGCGCAGGCTGAATTTTTTCCTGAAGATCGAGCGGGCGATCATGTTTTTCTGCGCCTGGGTCGTACCGCCGCCGATCTGAAACATGCGCACGTCCCGGAACATGCGCTCCAGGGGCAGCGACTGGGAATAACCGGCGGCACCGAACATCTGGAGGCTCTCGCTGACCACCTCCAGGGCCGCGTGCCCGGTGTAGGCTTTGGCCATCGAGGCCTCGTCCATGTGGGGCAACCGCACGTTGTTGGGCAACTCGCGGGCATTGCAGGCCGCCCGGTAGATCAGGAGCCGGGCCGCATTGAGTTCCATTTCCGCATCGGCCATCATCCACTGGAGCCCTTGGAATTCGGCGATCGACCGTCCGAAGGCCTGCCGTTTCTGCATGTACGCGACCGCCAGGTCGTGGGCGCCCTGGGCAATCCCCAGCGCCACGCCGCTGGCCCCGACCCGCTGGCCGTTGTAGCCGTTCATCAGCTTCTTGAAGCCCTCGCTACCCTCCCCCGGAACCACCACATTTTCGGCCGGCACCACGCAGTCCTCGAAAATGAGCTCGGTTTCGGGAATGCCCCTCAGCCCCATGGCCTGCTCCACCGTACCGAAGGTGAAGCCCGCGGTCCCCTTGTCCACCAGGATGCCGCCGATGCCGAGATCCCGGCCGTCTTCGATAAAACGGGCGAATATCAGATTGGTCACCGAGATGCCGCCGCCGGTGATCCAGTGCTTGGTGCCGTTGATGACGTAGCGGTCGCCTTTTTTCTCGGCCGTGGTGGCCAGATCGGTCAGAGCGGTACCGGCCTCCGGCTCGGTCATGCCGATGGCCGGCTTGTCGCCCTCCTCCAGGATTCGGCGGGCCACCTGTTCGCGCTGGGCATCGGTCCCGTAGGCCATGATGCAGCCCACAGCGCCCATGTTGGTCTCGACGATCGCGCGGGCGGTCACCCCGCAGTATTTGGCCGTGGTTTCGATGGCCAAAACAGCGTCGATCAGGGGGCTTTCCTGGCCGCCGTAGGCTTTGGGCAGCGTCATGCCCAGGACCCCCATCTCCCGCAGTTGGTGGATGTTCTCCCAGGGATATTCATGGTTGGCGTCCCAGCGGGCCGCCTTGGCGGCGAAAACGTTTTTGCCGACCTCGTCGAGGGCGGCGATGATCTGCTTCTGTTCGAGGGTCAGTTGGAAATCCATGGCGGTGATACGCTCCTTTAACGGGTTAAGGCCGTTGACGAATGCGGACACGACGACAGCGAACGAACCGGTTGGGGGTGCGCGTCCGCCAGTAACAGCATGTCCCCCAAAAAAGACGGCTGCAGCCGAATGCGTGATTAAATCAACAATTCATATGCCATAGCAGGTTGAACTTTTCCAAACAATCGGTTTCCAATGGAATGCTTAATTCGATGCGCGCATGGGGCCATTCCGGATAATGTCATTGATGGAATATTCATATCCGCCGCCGGTCATTCTTGACAAGGCTAGACCCCGCGTTTAAACCTGGCCTGCGATTGGATGCATGCCTGAACCGGCCGATTGGCGGCCGGCGGCACGAGCGACAGGATTCCCCATGGTACTCGAAAGCCTCGTTCCCGTATTTGCCCTTATCGCCATGGGGGCGGCCCTCAAACACCACCGGCTGATCAGCGCCGACTTTCTGACCACGACCGACCGTCTGGTCTATTATATCTTCTTCCCGCTGCTTCTCTTCTGGAAGATCGGCGCAGCACCGGCTTCGAGCACGGGTTCCGGGTCATTTTACCTGGCCGTCGTGCTGGCGGTGCTGGTGATCTACCTGGCCTCGCTGGTCTACATCCGCTGGCGCATCCCCGATTTCCAGGCCGGCGCCTTTTCCCAGAGCTGTTATCGTTTCAACACCTATATCGGCATGGCAATCATCCTCAATACCTTCGGCGAGGAGGCTGCCCGACAGTTCGGCATGTTGATCGGTTGCTTTATCCCCATCAACAACGTCCTGGCGGTCGCCACCCTGACCTGGTACGCGCGCGCGAAATCCACCGCCCGGGCGCACATCGTCCAGACCTTGCGGGCCATGCTGACCAACCCGTTGATTATCGGCTGCGTTAGCGGTCTGGTTTACGCGCGCCTGGTGGGCGCCTTTCCGGCCGTCGTCGACAACAGCCTGGCCCTGCTGACGGCCATGACCCTGCCGCTCGCCCTGCTGTCGATCGGCGGGGGGCTGCGCCTGACCGGCTTCCGGGACTACTGGCGCCCCGCCCTGGCCGGGGCGGGATTCAAGCTCCTCGGCCTGCCGCTTGTCGGCGGGCTGCTGCTGCACGGGGCCGCGGTCAGTGCGCTCGAATTCAAGATCGGCATGCTCTATTTCGCCCTGCCCATTTCGCCGGCGACCTACGTGCTCACCGCCCAACTCAACAGCGATACCGGCCTGGCCTCGGTGGCCATCGTCATGACGACGGCCCTCTCCGTCATTCCGCTGGCCCTCGTCCTGACGCTTCTGGGATAACGCCATGCACGCTCCGCCCCGCACGCCCGACCGCCTTCGGTCGCGCACCTTCAAGCTGATCATCGCGTACGACGGCACCGATTATTGCGGCTGGCAACGGCAGAAAACCGACCCCAGTATCCAGGGGACGATCGAAGCCGCCATCGCGCGGATGACCCGTACGGCGGTCGTCCTGCACGGCTCGGGCCGCACGGACGCCGGGGTGCATGCGCTCGGCCAGTGCGCCCATTTCAGCTGCACCACCCGGCTCGGCAGCGAAGCACTGCTCCGGGGCATGAACAGCCTCCTGCCGGCGGACATCGCCGTACAGGCCTGCGAGGAAGTCGACCCGGATTTTCACGCCCGCTTCGACGTGCGTTACAAGACCTACCGCTATCGGGTCCTGAACCGCCCGGTGCGCGCGGCGTTCGATCACCGGTATGCCTGGCAGATCTATCGGCCGCTCGCCCTTGGGGCCATGAATGCCGCAGCCGAACCCCTCGTGGGGCGCCACGACTTCAAGGCTTTCGAGAACTCGGGCAGCCCGCGGGCGCACAGCGTGCGCCAGGTCATTTCCGCCCGCTGGCAGCATGCCGGCAACGATGAACTGCACTTCGATATCAGCGCCGACGGATTTCTCAGATGCATGGTGCGCAACATCGTGGGAACCCTGGTGGCTGTGGGCCTGGGGAAGATCGAACCGGATGCGGTCCGAACGATTCTGGCCTCGCGGAATCGCTGCCGGGCCCCCGCCACGGCGCCGCCCCACGGACTCTTCCTGATGGAGGTCACCTACTAGCGCGACGCGGGGCCGTGCCAGGCCGCTTTTCAGGCGCTGGTCTCCTGCCCTTTCATCTTCTGGATGCGCTCGTTGTAGAACGCGATGACCTCGCGCCGGTTCAGCATCCCGATGAGGATGTTGTGGTCGTCGGTCTTGACGACGGGCAGGCTGTCGATATTCTTCTTGGTGAATTTGAGCAGGACCGTGTTCAAATCCTCCTCCGGGGTGGTGAAGATGATATCCGTGGTGGCAATGTCGCGCATCACGACCAGGTCTTCGATTTCCGGGGAGAAGAGTACGCTGCGGATATCGGTGCTGGAGAAAATGCCGTTGAGACGCCCGCCCTGGTCCATGACGGGGAAGTAGTGCTGTTTGGTCTTGGCGAAATAGCGCTTGAAGTCGACGAAGCGCATGTCTTCGGGGATCATCCGGACCTTGCGGATATGCTCCACGAGATCGCGGACATGGATGGTCTGCAGAATGTCCACGAAAAATTCGCCGGCGTGCGCCGGCGAAGCCAGACGGTTCTTGGGCTGTTTCTCGTAGATCGTCCAGCGCTGGGCGGCCAGGTAGGCCACCGAACAGACCAGCAGACTCGGCAGCAGCAGCTGGTAGGAATCCGTCATCTCGCTCACGAAGATGATGGTGGAGATGGGCGTGTTGGACACGGCCGTGAAAAAGCCGGCCATGCCCACCACCACGAAGGCGCCGGGCTCGGTGACGACCCCGGGCATGATCGTGTGGAAGATCCGCCCCACCGCACCGCCCATGGCGCCCCCGATCACCACCGAGGGCCCGAAAACCCCGCCACTGCCGCCCGAACCGATCGAAAACGAGGTGGTCAGAACCTTGCCGATGGCGAGGGCCAGCAGAAACGAGACGCTCAACTCGTTGAACAGGGCCTGTTGGGCGAATCCATAACCGAAGGCCAGGCATTGAGGGAAGTAAAATCCGATCATACCGGTGCAGAGCCCCCCCAGGGCCGGCTTGAGATGGTTGGGGATCTTGATGCCCTTGAACAGCGCCGTGACCCCGTAGAACGCCTTGACGTAGAAGATGCCGGTGGCCACCAGCACCAGGGCCAGGACGAGATAGGGCCCCAGTTCGAGCGGGTTGGTGAACCCGAAGGGCGGGGTGTCGAAGAGCGAGCCCCATCCGAAGACCAGGCAGAAGAGACAGTAGGCCACGACCGAGGAAATGCCGGCCGGTATGATGACTTCGGACTCGAACTCCGGATCGCGGTAGAGAACTTCGGCGGCAAACAGCGCGCCGGCCAGGGGGGCGCGGAAGATGCTGCCGACCCCGGCGCTGATCCCCGCGGCCATCATGATGCGCCGCTCGCGCTCGGAGAGTTTGAGGCGCGTGGCCAGAAAGGCGCCGAAACCCGCCCCGATCTGCGCGATGGGGCCCTCGCGCCCGCCGGAACCCCCCGTGGTGAGCGTAATCGCCGAAGCGATGGTTTTCACGATCGGCACGCGACCGCGCATGAAGCCGCCCTTGTTGTGATAGGCGTCGATGGCGGAATCCGTGCCGTGCCCCTCGGCTTCGGGGGCGAAGGTGTAGACGATCCAGCCGCTGACGATCCCGCCCAGGGCCGGGAGAATCAGCAGAAGATAACGGTTGAAAGGTCTTCCGGTGGGCGGCCAGAGGTGGTGTTCGCCCGCCGGTGAGGGGGGGACGTAACCGGCGACGAAGTCCATGAACCAGTGCATGCCCAGCAGACAAAGGTAGTGAAACACGATGGAGCCCACGCCGGCAATGATGCCGATGACCAGAAAGTAGAACGACCATTTCCCGGCGCGCGACAGACGGGAAGAGATTTCCTCCGCATCCGATGGCTGAAACCGCTTTAGAAAGGAAACGCCCACATCAGCTCCATCGCCAAGAGGATCGCGAATGAGCCCCGGCGGCAGCGGACTCACCGCAGGCGGCTGAAATTAAATTAGATTTTGTAGCCACTCATCACACGAAAAGCAAGGAAAATAAAGCCGGCGCCGCCTTCCGGGCTTGAAGGCGCGCGGCGGCGGTGCTATAGGAGAAGGCTGCTCACCGCCGATCCTGCAACGAACAACCATGACAACCGAGGGGGTTCCCATGTCCGAGCTGAATACCATGCCCCGCGAGGAACTGACCGCGCTGCACGCGAAGTTGCGCGCCCGCTTCGACCGCTTTCGACAGGCCGGCATGCGCCTCGATCTGACCCGCGGCAAGCCCTGTCCCGAGCAGTTGGATCTGGCCAACCCCATGCTCACCGTGGTCGGCAGCGACAACTTCAGGGCCGCCGACGGCACCGATTGCCGCAACTACGGCGGACTGGACGGGCTGCCCGAAGCCAAATCCCTGTTTGCAGCGTATCTGGGGGTCGAGCCGACGGAAGTGATCATCGGCGGCAATGCGAGCCTGACCCTGATGTACGATCTGTTTATGCGCCTCATGCTGATGGGGGCAGGCGACGGGCAGCCCCCCTGGTCGCAGCTGCCGCGCGTGCGCTTCCTGTGCCCCAGTCCGGGCTACGACCGCCATTTTGCGATCTGCGCCAATCTGGGCATCGAAATGTTGCCGGTGGAAATGACCGGCGCCGGACCGGACATGGATGCGGTCGAGGATCTGGTCGCCGGCGACGAAACCATCAAAGGCATCTGGTGTGTGCCCATCTACAGCAATCCCACCGGCGAAATCTACAGCGACGACACCGTGAGCCGACTGGCCCGGATGACGACGCGCGCCGCCGACTTCCGTATCTTCTGGGACAATGCCTACGCCGTTCATCAGTTTAGCGGAGATCCGCCCGAGCAGAAAAACATCCTGGCGGCCTGCACGGAAGCCGGCCACCCCGAGCGCCCGCTGATGTTCGGCTCCACGTCCAAAATCACCTTCGCCGGCGGGGGGCTGGCTATCCTGGCCGGCAGCGCGCGCAATATGGACTGGGTCCGGCAGCAGCTCTTCTACCAGACCATCGGACCGGACAAGCTCAACCAGCTGCGCCACGTGCGCTTTTTCGGGGACCTTGACGGCATCAAACGCCACATGCAGAAGCACGCCGCCATCGTGCGACCCCGCTTCGAGGCGGTGGAATCCATCCTGACGCGTGAACTGGCGGGCAGGGGCGTTGCCGACTGGACGCGGCCGCAGGGAGGCTATTTCGTAAGCTTCAACGCCCCGGACGGATGTGCGCGGGCGGTGGTGGCCATGGCCGCGGAAGCGGGCGTCAAACTGACCCCGGCCGGGGCGCCCTTTCCCTTGGGCGTCGATCCCCGCGACCGCAATATTCGGATCGCGCCGACCTTCGCCGCCCTGGAGGACGTCCAAGCCGCCGTAGAGGTGCTGGCCGTCTGCACCCAGATGGTGAGCATCGAAAAGATCCTGCTTTAGTCTCCATCCCCAAAAAAAAAGCGCCCGGTCCGCAGAGCGGACGAGGCGCGGGAATGTCTCGACGCAAGCCTAGCGACTGGCGCGCTTGGACGCCTTGAGCGGGTTGATCTTCTGCTTGTTGCCGGCCCCCTGGCGGTTGACATGGGTGGCCATGTTGCAGTGGCCGCTCTTCCATTTGACGCCGGGCTCGGGGCAGGCGGAACAGAACCAACCGGAAGCATATTCCATCTTTCGGTTGCAGCCGTCACAGGCCTCGACCGTCTCATGGCAGATACCGCCGTTGTAAGAGCATCCGCTGGTCGTCATGAAAGGGCACTCCTGATCTTTGCGAACGGTTGTACAGTGCAAGGGTATCACCTCCTTCGGAATCTAAATAATAGAAAGGCCGGAAACGCAGGCTATCCGTTTCCGACCCGGCTCTAACAAAATTAAAACCGGCGATGTATAAAATGCGCCGCCATCGATGTCAAGCTTTTTTGGTTGAACCCATCTGTTTTTCGACGGCGGGCGCTCCCACGACCTTGACGGCGGCCCACCGGAGTCGCCATTATGGTTTATTTCGGCCGGAGAGCCGACAACTTTAACCGGCGGCCACCCATCGGCCGGCATGTCGGGCATTAAGGGTTGATTATTCCGGTGGCTTGGCGGAAAACGATTCGGCAGGGCGATACGGCCGCCGCATTCCCGGCGAAGGCCTGACCTGCGGTTGGCCAATCTCGACCCAAAGCGAGGCCATATGACTTTCGATACCATTGACACCTTTATCCCGGTACTTGGCGAAACCAAGATTGCATCGCCCGTCAAAGGGCAGCAAACGGCGGCGGCCCCCGCCTTTTTCGTCAGCGACGACGACCGCATCCTGGTGGATGCGACACCGTCCGGCCTGGAGCAGCTGTGCCGCGAAAACCGCCCGTTCCCCTCGTTTGAACTGGCCGGCCCGCGGGAAAAAATCTATTTCGACCCCAGCAAGCTGCGCTGCGCCCTGGTCACCTGCGGCGGCCTGTGTCCCGGCCTGAACGACATCATTCGCTCGGTCGTTCTCGAACTCCACTACGGCTATGGCGTCCGCCATATTTACGGCATTAAATACGGCCTGCAGGGCTTCATCCCCAGCTACGGCCATGATGTCATCGACCTCGATCCCGCCGCGGTGGTCAACATCCAGGACATGGGCGGAACGATCCTGGGCTCTTCCCGGGGCCCCCAGCCCATCGAGGACATCGTGGATACCCTGGATCGCATGAACATCGGGATTCTTTTCATGGTCGGCGGTGACGGCACGCTCATGGCGGCCAACAAGATCGCCAATGCCATCAAGGATCACAACCTGCGCATCAGCGTCGTCGGAATCCCCAAAACCATCGACAACGACATCCACATGGTCTCCCGCTCGTTTGGTTTCGATACGGCCGTGGACATCGCCACCCAGGCCATCAAGGGGGCCCACAACGAGGCCGAAAGCTATCCCAACGGCATCGGCCTGATCAAACTCATGGGCCGCCACTCCGGCTTCATCGCGGCCACGGCGACCCTGGCCCAGCAGGATGTCAATTTCGTACTGATTCCGGAAATCCCCGTCGACCTGGAAGGCCCCAGCGGACTTTTCACCAAGGTCGAAACCCGGCTGGCGGAGCGCGGGCATGCCGTCATCGTGGTGGCCGAGGGCGCGCTCCAGGAACTTTTCGCCAGCGAGGACTCGGGCACGGACGCCTCGGGCAACGTGCGTCTGCACGACGTGGGGCTGTTCCTGCGGGACCGCATCAAGGGCCACTTCCGAAAGCAGGCGATCGAGATCAACCTCAAATATATCGATCCCAGCTACATGATCCGCAGCGTGCCGGCCAACGCCAACGACAGCGTCTTCTGCGGTTTTCTGGGCCGCGATGCCGTCCACGCCGGTATGGCCGGCAAAACCCGGCTGCTCGTGGCCCACTGGAACAACCATTTCGTCCACGTCCCCATGACCCTCTCCGCGGGCAAGCGCAAGCAGGTCAATCCCAGCGGCAAACTGTGGACAACCGTTCTGGGCGCTACCGGCCAGGGCACCCTGTGCCATCGATCGGAATAGCAAGCGGGGGGGGCCTGGCTTCGCGCCGTCGTTAGCGCCCTTTGAGCGGTATGTGTCAGGGATGCCGGCCAAAGGCCCACGTCGCCCGTCTCAATTTATTGGCCAGGCCGGCCGTCAGGGCTTTATCCTCCAGGCGCCACCGCCAGTTACCGGCCGCCTTGCCGGGAATGTTCATGCGAGCGCGCCCGTCCAATCCCAGAATATCCTGCACCGGGAAAATGGATAGATTGGCCACGCTTTTCATGGCTTCACGGATCATGGCCCAGTGGATTTGCCGGGTGCCGCCCCCCAGATAATGACGGCAGCGCGCAAGATCGACCATCCCCCGGCGGGCGTTCTGCCGGGCCTCGGCATACCAGCCCACCACGGTATCGTTGTCGTGGGTGCCGGTATAGACCACCGCATTGGGGCCGTAGCTGAAGGGCAGGTGATACGCGGCCGATGCCTCTTGGCCGAAACCGAATTGCAGCACCCGCATGCCCGGCAGACCGAATTCATCCCGCAGCGCATAAACCCCCGGGACCACGGCCCCCAGGTCCTCGGCAATGAAGGGCAACGCCCCCAGGGCATCCCTGATGGCCAAAAAGAGATCGCGGCCGGGCGTCCGACGAAAACGGCCGTGCTTGGCGGTTTTGGATTCCGCCTTGACTTCCCAGCAGTGGTGAAACCCGATGAAGTGGTCCAGGCGCACCACATCGAAAAGGGTGGTCATGTGCCGGAGGCGTTCGACCCACCAGACGAAACCATCCTTTTGCATCGCCGGCCAGTTGAAGTGCGGATGGCCCCACAGTTGCCCGTTCGCGGAGAAATAGTCCGGCGGGACGCCGGCAACCCAGCGCATCGATCCGTCGCCGCGGAGCTGAAAATACTTCTGCGCCGCCCAGACATCCGAACTCTGATGGCCCACAAACAAGGGGATATCGCCGATCAGCCCGATACCGCGCGCCCGCAGGTCGGCCTTCAGGCGCGACCACTGGATGAAAAATTGGAACTGCAGGAATTGGATGTAGTCCATGTCGGCCCGGTGGTCGGTCCGAATCTGCGCCAGGGCCGATGCCCGGCGGCGCCGCAGGGGCGCCGGCCATCGGCGCCAGTCGCGGGTTTTGAATTTGTTGGCCAGGACGCCGAACAGCGCGAAATCATCGATCCAGTATTGTTGCGTTTCCAGGAAACGCGCAAACCGGGCGGCCCCGAAGCGCCCCGCGCCGGCCGCAAATCGCTTGAAGGCCTTTTTGAGCCGGACATCGCGGTAGCGGCGCGCCCGGCGATAATCGGCGCGGCCCGGCGTCGGGTCCGGCGGCGGGGCAATCTCGGAAGGCCGTAGAAGGCCGTCGGCCACCAGGCCCTCCAGATCGATGAAGAGCGGCTCGCCGGCAAAGGAACAGGTCGTGGAATAAGGCGAGTGGCCCAAGCCGATCGGGTTGACCGGCAGCATTTGCCACCAGCTTTGCCCGGCGGACTGGAGAAAAGCGGCGAAGCGATAGGCGCCCTTGCCCAGATCGCCGCAGTAA
>CAYMAR010000064.1:0-13090 GCA_964388465.1 uncultured Desulfobacteraceae bacterium | reverse complement strand
CCCAAACCTGGCGGCTGCGGGCGATACGCCCGACAATATCGAAATCGTTGGCAATTTCGGGAGCCTGCGACTCGCCTGCCAGAGATGCGACCAGCATGCCGGAGCCATCCAGAATGCCGATGGTCAAACCATCGGGGGTCGCCCCCATGATCGCGCGGGCGCCGACAATGCCGCCGGCCCCGGGGATATTCTCAATCACCATCTCCGCCTTCAACGCCTGTGCTAGAAAGGGCGCGATCAGCCGGGAATAGGTATCATAGCCGCCGCCGACCGCATGCGGGACGATCCAGCGAATGGTCTGGCCTTCGAGCGGGCGGCATTGTGTCGCGCTGGCCCAAATGACGCGGGAGCCCCATTGGTATGAAAGAAGGAGTGTGCCGGCGGTCATCAACTGATGAAAAAAAGCTCTGCGGGTCATTCCACTTGGCGGTATCACAAACATCTCCTTGAATGATGGCAACATCCAGCTTCACGGGATACTTTTTCAAAGGGGCGGCAAGTATAAAACTTATCAAATATCTCTGGGGCTTACCGGACGCGCTTCACAAACCCCTGTCCAGGGGTTGAAACAAGATGTCGGTGTCATTTACGCCCCAATCATTTTGTCTGGACCCGTTAGGGACTCGCTTCTTCATCGCCATCGGCCAAAACAAATTAAGCGCATTACGGTCCACGGGCGCCCCATTGGCATTAATTTTTTATAATAGCATATTTGATATTTTAGGAAAAACGCAACTGGTGGGCGCAGGGTCATGAGAATAGCGCTTGCCGAACGGGCATCACCTGACCCGGTTCCGAACAAAGTCCGTAAATGATGTTTTGCGTTGGCTGAAAAGAAATCGCTTGTCCTCGTTTTCATTGAAGCGGGCTGGACCCGTCCTCAACCCTGTGGCCGATTGCAGGCGCCTTGTCGTACGACCGACGACAGCCGTCGGTAAATCCAGCCCCTGGCGCCATTGGCCTTGGGGATGCTGGTTTGCGGCGGTGATTATGCGCCGGCGCGGCACGGTGGGGATTTCGAAAGCGCAAGTCTGGGCATTGCCGGACGCGTTGCAAGGCATCGCCGCAGTAATGGCCGTATCGGCTACCCGGCCCGTTCCATCGGGGATTGTCCCCGTGCAGACTTCGCGCGCGGGTACTGCAGGTAGGGGATGATGACGTCGTTTTTACGGCTGGCGGTGCCGTCGTAGGTGATGGGCACCACCGGCACACCGGTGACCGCCTCGATGCGTCGGGCCATGGCCTCGGTGACCAGCGACGGGCAGCAGAAGGCCGGGCTGGCCTGGACGAAGAGGGCGATGTCCGGGTGGTGCTTCTTGATGTAGTGGATCTTGATCAGGTTGTCGAGGGACTCGCCGGTGTGTTCGATGCGCAGCCCGTAAGGCGCCAGAATTTTTTCGAGCGGGTCGTCGAAGCGCGCCATGGGCTCGCCCAGAAGCGGTTCGAACAGGCGGTAGTAGCTGCGCTCCAGGCGGGTGATCGCGGCCATCAGGGTCCGGCTGCTGATCAGGGTGAGGTATTTGCCCTCGAAAAACCACTTGCGGAAATAGGGGTTGGCGATCATGCGGGCGTATTCGTTGTAGGGTGTGGTCACCACCTCGCCGCCGTGGCGCTCGATGAAGCGGATCAGGTCCTGGTTCATGACCCGGTTGTCGCGCGAGTAGAGATCACCGAACACGGCCACCTTGGGACGCTTCGTTTTCTGCACCGGAATGGCTGCGAAACGTTCGATCGCCGCGACCACGGCCTCCTGCTTCTTCATCCGCCCCAGGAAGGCCTCGTAGAAGATTTCGAGGCTCGTCTCCAGCACGCGGTCCACTTCGCCGGTCTGTGTCTCATAAGGCCGCAGCCGGCAGGCCAGGCGCCGCAGCATGCCGCCGAACATGTAGGCAAAGACGGCGTTGAAGGCGGCGCGCGACGAGATGTCTTTATAGAAGAAGTCGCCGACATAGACGTTGGCCCTCTCCAGGCCGCCGCCGCGGGTGTTGAGCAGGGATTTCACATGGTGCGGGTAGAGGGCGATGTTGCAGGCGATGCAGGCTTCGCTCATCCACAGAACGGCATCTTGGGGCGGGATGCGGTGCTTTTCCAGGCATTCCACGAAGCCTTCCGTGATGGCGTTGATGGGGATGCACTGGCCCGTGTTGGTGCCCAGGCTCTTGGCGATGGTCGTTTCCGTTTCTTCCATCAGGACGGCCCGATGGCCTTCGCGCCGCAGCACGGCTTCGAGCAGGCGCCCCGTCAAGCGGTCCCAGTTGGGCAGCACGAAGGTGCGCTTGGCCTTGGTCGCGCGGGGCGCGGGATTCAAACCGTCGAGCTGTGGGACGCCGGGTATCAATGTGCTCTGGTGGTGGTTGCGGAACGCGCGTACAGCCGCTTCGATGCGGGTTTCATAGCCCACGCTGGAATCGTGCTCATCCAGTTCGAGGACCAGATAGGGCTTGTCGTGGGCGGCCATGAGTTTCTTGAAGTAATCCTGAATGAAGGCGTCCGGGGAGCATTTGAACGAGGTCACCAGCACGGGATAAAGACCGGGCGTACGGGCGGCCGTCTGGGCGGCCGTCATCGTGCGGGCGGCGAAACGCCAGTGGATTTCTTCCAGGAGCGGGCGGATGGCGCGTTCGTCGGCATCGCTGGTCTCCAGCATGTCCTGGTAGCAGCAGTCGAGTCCCTGCCGGTGAAAGATGTCCGGAATGCCCCCGTTGAGATCGGGGGAGAAGAGGGTGTAGGGCCGCCCCAGGAAGACCACGCGGACGTCTTGCGGCTGCGCCGATCGATGCGCTTGCCAGCGGGCCTTGAGCCGCGCCTGTCCCTCGTCCTGAAAATGCCGGGCGGCTTCCCAGGCCTGGCTGACCTCACGGAACGGAACCTGCCGACCAGGGATACTGCGCAGCATGCGGTAGAGCTCCATGCGGCTGTGAAATCCGGTGTAGAGATAGCGCACCAGGGGGGCGAGGATGGCGGCCCCGGGGCCGTCGGCGGCCTGCTGGGCGAGCACCGGGGCGTATTGGGAATAGTAGCAGTACTGGCGGCGGACCCGGTGTTCGCTCTGGCGGTCTTCCAGGTAAGTGGGCAGAAAAACATAATCGCAGCGTTCACGCAGGTAGTGCACGTGTCCCAGCAGGGCGGCCAACGGGGCGCAGAACTCCGCGTCGACCAGCGGCTTGCCGGTATGGACGGCGTCCTCGAAGCCCTCGCTGGTGATCGTGGCAAACCCCAATCGGTCGAAGAAGAACTGCCAGCGGGGCAGATCCTCCACGAGGTAGCCGCCGGCCGGGAGGCCGATGACGGGGCCCTCCTTGACTTCGGCCGCCGGGCGGATCCGCAGCGCCCGGCGTCGTTCGGCCAGCAGGTCGAAGGCGCGGCTGGCCGTGCGCACGTATTTCCGGGTTTCGTAGTCGCGTCCGCACAGAAAACCGTAGGCCACCGTCTCCCCGTTCACCTCGGCCACCGAGAGCTTGCAGTGGTTGGTGCACAGTTCGCAGACTTCGGAGCGCACCGGGATGGTGGCCTGCCATAGGTCGAGACCGGCGAATCGCGTCGTCTCCGCGTGGTTCCCGGCGGTTGGCCGCTCGTCAAGCAGGGTCAGCGCCGTTCCCAGGGCGCCGGTCAGGTGGCAGTATTTTGAGACCAGGATCGGCTTCTGCAGGCGCTGTTCGAACGCCGCCACCAGGGCGCGGTTTTTGGCCGTGGCGCCCTGGAAGAAAACGACTTCGCCGATGCGGCTCGCGGTGGCCACCTTGAGCAGGTAGTTTTCCCGCACCGCGTGCAGGACCGAAGCCAGGACCTCGTCCGGGTCGCGGTTTTCGGCCAGATGGTGGTTCAGGTCCCGCTCCATGAACACCGTGCAGCGGTCCGAGGAAAGCGGGGCTTTGCGGTTTTCGGTGCGGCCGGCCAAGTCTTCCAGCGGGCATCCCAGTTTGGCGGCCTGCTCCTCGATGAAACTGCCGGTGCCGGCGGCGCAGACGGTGTTCATCGTGGCCGAGGTGACGCGGCCGTCCTTGAGGGTCGTGAACTTGGCGTCCTGCCCCCCGATCTCGATGATGGTGTCCACCCGCGGGTCCAGCTCGCAGGCGGCCCGGGCATGGGCGGTGATCTCGTCCAGGACCAGGTCCGCACCGACGATCTGCCCGACGAACTTGCGACCCGAACCAGTTGTGCCGGCGCCGAGGAAATCCAGCCGGCAGCCGTGCCGCCGCACCAGGTGGTCGATGGTGGCGAAGATGCGCTGGGTCGCTTCCAGGGGACGTCCGCTCGTGCGGGTGTAGAAACCGGCGAGGACGGTCTTGTCCGGGGCCATCAGGACCGCTTTCGTGCTGGTGGATCCGATGTCCAGGCCCAGATAGGCTTCTTGGCGGTCCTTGAGCTCGGCGTAGCGGTCGACCTCGACGTCCGGGCCGTCGCCGGGGGCTTCGCCGACCGGGTGGCGGAATCGTTCCAGGCTGTCAAACTGCGGGTAGCGCGAATGGGTCAGGGTCAGGGGGGGGTAGGTGTGGTGATCGCGCCTTGGGGCGGTCTGGAGGATGTCTCCAGGGGCGTTCAGCCGGCGGGCTTCAGGCCGGTTGCGGTCTGTTTCCAGGCGGGTGTCGATAAAGTGCAGGGCGGCGCCCAGGGCCACGTAGAGGTGCGGCGGACCTTCGACCCGCAGCCGTGTGGCCAGCAGATCCTCCAGATAGCGCCGCACCTGCCGGTTGCGGGCCACGCCCCCGCAGAACAGCAGCGGCGGCGCCGGTGCGGCGGCGCCGGCGACCGTATCGGCGATATTGCGGGCCAGGCCGTGGCAGAGTCCGTCGCAGATGGCTGCCAGGCCGTGGCCCTCCTGTTGGGCGTGGATCAGATCGGTCTTGGCAAAAACGGCGCAGCGCGAAGCGATGCGCGGGCGGGGGGCATTACTGGCCCCGGCCTGGGCGGCGATATCGGCGGCGCCGCCAAGGCTCAGCCGCCGGGCCTGCTGGTCCAAAAAAGCCCCGGTGCCGGCGGCGCAGCTGGTGCTGCCCCGGCTGCCCAGGTAGCCGCCGTCCTCACCCAGCCGAATGAGCTGAAAATTCTGCCCGCCCACGTTCAGGATGGTGCGGACGCCGGGCTGGTGGTGCCGGGCGGCGGCGATGCAGCAGATCTGTTCGTCGAACTGCGCGTCGGACCGTACGATTTCAGGGGTGCCGGCTCCGGTCACCACCCATGAAGGCCGTCCGAGATCGAGATCGGACAGGAGTTTTCTCAGGGTTCCGGTCAGGTCACCGAAATGAAACCCGTAGCCTGAATGGACCATTTGCCGGTCCGGTGTCAGCTGAACCACGCCGATCGACACCGAGCCGATATCGATACCCAAAACAGTTGATTGGTTGTTGTGCATGCAGCTCCTCGTGGGAAAACGAATGCCGTTTCCGGGGAAAAAACAGGTGAAGGTTCGGATTCAGATCCGGCGGTAGGGGTTGGATGCGATTAAATCGCTGACAATAATCACCTCGACCCTCTCTATTGTGCCATGGCGAAAGCTAAGGGTTTTACATTTCTTTTACAATAGCTTTTTGAATTTATTTTGATCAGGTGGGCCGACAGACGCCCTCGCCAAAGGAAACAGCGACAAATGCAGAAATGCGATGCGAGATAGGAAAAACTGATAAAATATATTATTCTCAGTATGTTTGTGATCTTTAATCGCCCTGGCCGGGGAAGAATCGCCAATCCATGCCGGGCCCGGTCCGCGTGCGTCGATCGAGTCTCCGGAACGGGGGCCGGGGCGGTGCGGTATGGCTGGTGACAAAAGTTTTACAAAAAGCAGCGTCTCCAGAGGACATTCGCGCCGTTTCCGGGCCCTTTGTTGACATCCTGACAGGCCTCGGGCAGATTCCGGCCATGGCCTACGATCCTCACACGAATTTCCATGACTGTCGATCTTGATACGCCCCTGCGGCTGCCCTGCGGGGTCGAACTGCCGAACCGCCTGCTGAAATCCGCCATGACCGAAGGGCTGGCCGATGACCGCGATCGGGCCACGCGCCGGCACGCGACCCTTTACCGGTGCTGGGCCCAAGGCGGCACCGGCACCCTGGTGACCGGCAACGTGATGATCGACCGGCGCTTTCTGGAACGCCCCGGTAACGTGGTGATCGACGGCAACGGGGGCATGGCGGCGCTGCGGCGCTGGGCGGCGGCCGGCACGGCGAACGGCAACCAGCTCTGGATGCAGATCAGCCATCCCGGCCGCCAGTGCGGGCGCCTCGTCTCGCGGCGTCCCCGGGCGCCTTCCGCGGTAGGGCTGGACCTTTTGGGCCTTTTCGCCAGGCCCGCGGCCATGAGCGCGGCCAATATCGAGGACGCGCTGGAGCGGTTCGCGCGGGTCGCCGGCATCGCGCGGGAGACCGGTTTCACCGGTGTGCAACTGCACGCCGCCCACGGCTATCTGATCAGCGAGTTTCTTTCGCCGCTGACCAACCGGCGCCGTGACCAATGGGGCGGGGATCTGGCGGCGCGGGCCCGCTTTCTTCTGGAGGCGGTGGCGCGCACACGGCGGGCGGTCGGCGCGGACTTTCCCCTGGCGGTCAAACTCAACTCGGCCGATTTTCAGAAAGGGGGCTTTGGTTTCAGCGACAGCATCCAGGTGGTTCAATGGCTCGAGGCGGCCGGGGTGGACCTGGTGGAGATTTCGGGCGGCAGCTACGAGCAGCCGGCCATGTTCGCCATCGAGGGGCGCGCCGAAAACGTGGACGCCCCCCTGCGGGAGAGCACCCGGCGCCGCGAAGCCTTTTTTCTCGATTTCGCCGAGCGGCTGCGGGCGGAGGTCAACCTGCCCCTGGCGGTCACCGGGGGGTTTCGCACCCGGGCCGCGATGGTCGATGCGCTGCAGCGCAAGGCTCTGGACGTGATCGGCCTGGCCCGCCCCCTGATCGTCGAGCCGGATCTGTCCGCACGTCTCATCCAGGGGCTGAGCGCCGGAGCCGTGAACCACGAAGATGGACTGCGGCTCGGCCGCGGTCGCCTCGGCCCCAACAGCACCTTATTTTTATTCAAGGTGCTCAACACCCTGGGGACGATGGCCTGGTACTACCGGCAGATCATCCGGCTCTCCGAGGGTCTTTCGCCGGATCCCGACATGCGGATGCCGACGGCCCTGCTGCGTCATCAGGCCACCGAGGTTCGCGTGGCCTTGCGAAGACGCCGGGTTCTTCGGGGCACGTCCTGAGCCCGGCCCGTGCCAGCGAAAACGAAGGCGCGTCGCGCCGGCGTCATCCCCTGAACCGGAGAAGGGAGGGTCAATCGCCATGGTTACTTCCATGCGGGTGGCCGTTTACGGCCCGGGAGCCGTCGGCGGGTATTTCGGCGGGCGTCTGGCCCAGGCCGGCGTCGACGTCACCTTTATCGCCCGGGGGGCGCATTTGCAGGCCATACGGGCAAGAGGCCTTCAGGTCGAAAGCCTTCAGGGCGATTTTACCATCGAGCCGGCGCAGGCCACGGGTGATCCTGGAGCGGTCGGGATCGTCGATCTCGTGATTCTGGGGGTCAAGGCCTGGCAGGTGCCGGATGCCGCCCGTGCCATCCGGCCCATGATCGGTCCCGCCACAATCGTGCTGCCGCTGCAGAACGGTGTCGACGCCGCCCGGATGCTGACCGATGTTCTCGGTGCCGGCCCCGTCGTCGGCGGATTGTGCCGGATCATGAGCACGATCGCCGCACCGGGTATCATCCGCCACGAGGGCGCCGCGCCCTATCTTGCCTTCGGCGAGCTAAACCGCCCGCCCGGCGGGCGTCTGGAAAGGTTGCGGCAGCTGTTCGCCAAGGCGGGAGGCATGCATGCCGAGGTGGTGGGGGATATCGAAGCGGCCCTCTGGAACAAATTCCTGCTGATCGCCCCCTGGAGCGGGGTGGGCGCGGTGACCCGGTCCCCGATCGGCGTCATCCGGGATCTTCCGGAGACGAGGGCCCTGCTTGAAGGCGCCAT
This sequence comes from uncultured Desulfobacteraceae bacterium, assembly GCA_964388465.1. Taxonomy (GTDB): domain Bacteria; phylum Desulfobacterota; class Desulfobacteria; order Desulfobacterales; family UBA5852; genus JABZFP01. The sequence goes on along the minus strand of CAYMAR010000064.1, from coordinate 5,151 downwards.
GCAGGAGGTTTTCGACCTGGCCGTGGCGCAGCATATCAACCTGCCGCCGGATGCCGTGGTCAAAATGATGGCTTTCGTGGCGAAACTGCCCGCCGCGGGGGTGGCGTCGATGCAGCGCGACGTCCTGGCGGGCCGGCCCTCCGAACTCCACGATCAACCCGGCGCCGTGCATCGCCTGGGGCGGGAACTCGGTGTGCCCACGCCGGTCAACAGCTTTGTCTACAGCAGTTTGTTGCCCCTGGAGCACAAGGCACGGGGGTAGCCGGCCGGGGATCGGGCATAATGCGACCGCGGTCGGCAGGGCCGGCCCAGGTCGTCATCCCCGGCAGCCGTCAACCGTCATGACCGGCGGCGGCTGACGGGGAAGAGACCTGCGCAGCCGTTCGGATGCTTTCAGGTGAAGGCCGGCATGTTTTCGGCGCCCCCATTTCCCGAAAGACCCCCATTGGCCCGAATGAACAGATCTTCGTTTGACACAACGTCTGGGATCCAGGACCGTACCGGGTTGACGACGACCCTCGCGGACGGCACGGTGGTAGGGCATGCGGAATTCGGCGATCCCGCCGGACGGCCGCTGCTTTTTTTTCACGGCTGGCCGGGCTCGCGACTGCAGGCCCGGATCATCGATGGTCCGGCGCGAAAATACGGTCTACGGGTGCTGGCACCCGATCGTCCCGGTATCGGGCTTTCATCGCCGGCACCCTGCGCCCGTGTGGCCGCCTGGATCCCTACCCTGCGGGCCTGGACCGATCAACTCAACCTGGCCGGGTTTTATGTTTTGGGCGTTTCGGGCGGGGGGCCTTACAGCCTGGCCTGTGCGGCGCTTATGCCGCGGCGGATTGCGTCGGCGGGCGTCTGCTGTGGTGTCCCCCCGCCCCGTTGGCTCGAAGAAAGCCGCGATCTTTTCTGGCTTTATCGCCTGCTTCGCAGGATCGACCGGGGTGCACCGCGTCTGCTGGTCCGTCTGATGAACGTGACGCGTCTGTATTTGACGGTCCTGCCGTCGCCTTGGTCGCTGCGGCCGTTCTGTCTCCTGATGCCGCGTGCGGACCGGCGGGCCCTGCAGCGCCGAGGCCGAATGCACCTCGTGGTTGCCAGTACCCGCGAGGCTTACGCGGGCGGGGTCCCGGCCGTGATCGCCGATGCCCGCCGGCTACAGCAAACCTGGGGGTTCGATCCTGGCGCGATTGCCGTTCCCGTGCATTTCTGGCACGGCTATCAGGACCGCAACATACCGCTGTCCCTGGTAAGGCCTTTCATCAACGGCCTTAGACAGGCGCGGGTCCATTATTTTGCGGCTGAGGGCCACTACTCGCTGCCCTTCGGCCGAACCCCCGAAATCCTGGAGCGTCTGACGTCCGATCGCCCTGAATCCTTTTGATAGCGCTCATTTTGCCGCCTGAGGCGACCGGACGGGGGGGATGCGCAAGGGCGGGTATGTCGTCATCGCTCGATGGGCCGCGTGCCGGGGAAAGGCGTCCGCCGTATCAGGGCTTCGGTGACGGTTGAGCGCGGCTGTGGGCCTCGAGTTCGCGCTCGACGGCATCCACGATCGCGTTCATGTCGCGGCGATACTGCTTTCGGCCGTTGATAAACAGCGCCGGCGTACCGGTGACACCGGCCTGATAGCCCTCCCGGCGGTCGGCCTCGATGATGTCGAGGGTCCGCGCGCTGCTGCGGTCCTTGGCGAAGCGGGCGGCATCCAACCCGAGATCCCGGGCGATCATGTCGATCCGCGATTCGTCGAGTTCGCTGAAGTGCTGAAACAGCCGGTCGTGAAACGCCCAGAATTTTCCCTGCTGCTGGGCGGCCACCGCGGCTTGCGCCGCCGGCAGAGCGAATTCGTGGCTGGACAGCGGATAGTGTTTGAAGGCGATCCGGACCTCCTGCGGGTACGCGGCGGCCACCTGGTCGAGCACCTTGGGCAAGCGGGCGCAGAAGGCGCATTCGAAGTCGCTGAAAACGGTGATGGTGACCGGTGCCTCCGGCGGCCCTTTGACCGGGGCGTCGCCGAGGTCGAAGGCGTGCACCGGGTTGACGCTTACCAGCTGGACGTTTTTTGCGTCCCTGTTGCTCACCAGGAGAATGTCTTCACGGGGGCCGGCTTTGATGCGGTCATAGCCGGGGTCAATCGGCATGGCGCCCTTGAGCTTGCCGCCCGACGAGTAGATTCTAATCTCATTGTCGGCCGTCAGGACGTAAACCCAACGGCCCTCGGCCGAGATGGCCATGTCGCGCACCTCGGCATCCACATCGATGCTTCCCAGGATCTGCCAGTCCACGTCCGCCGGTGCCGCGCCGGCCAGACCGGCCGCGGCCAGCAACACCAACAGGCTGCACCAAACGAGCTTCATCGATAACTCCTTGTTTGCAAATGGGTTGTGATTGGCTGCCATCCATACTTCGTTTCCAGCCCGTACCCTAACACAACCATTTTCAAAAAGTAAAAGAGGATATGGGGTCTGTCCCGGTTCTTTTTGCCGGCGAGGCCAAGCGACTCGTCCATGGCGGGCCTCCTCACGCGACGGGCTCCCTTCGACCGAAGATCAGACCTGGGGGGCCGTCCGCTGGACGGCCAGCAGGGTGACATCGTCTTCACGGGGGGCGTTGCCGATAAAATTGAACAGGCTGGTCTTGATCCTGTCCAGCAGGTCACCGGCCGAATAGGGCGACGTGGTCAGCAGGGACTGCAGCCGGCGGCGGGAATAAAATTCACCCGCGGGCGACCGGGCCTCGGTCAGCCCGTCGGTATAGCCCATCAATACTTCTCCGTGCGCCAGTTCGACAAAGGCCGGACGATAGATCGTGCCCGGTATCACCCCCACGGCCGGCCCGGTGGGATTGAGGGGGGTGCGGATACCGTCACGGCCAATCACGTAAAGGGGTTCATGACCGGCATTGACGTAGTCCAATTTCCCGTTGCAAGGGTCGAGGACACCGAAGAAAATCGTGGCGAACATGCCGTCGTGACCGTGATTGCGGGCAATATAATCGTTGGCCAACCGCGTTACCCGGGAAACCAGCATGGTTGCCGGCTCCCCTGGTTCGGCGGTTGCGGCGACGGGGTCGTTTGCGACCCGTTCGGCGTAGATGCGGATCAGGCTGCGGAAAAGGGCCATGTAAAACGCCGAGCCCATGCCCTTGTCGCAGACATCGGCGATGACCAGGCCGATCCGGTTCGCTTCGAGAGGGAAGACATCGTAGAAATCGCCTGAGACCTGACCGGCCGGATCCAGAAAGGCGGCGATCTCCCAATCGGGCAGACGGGGAATCTGGCGGGGCAGAAAATCGCGCTGAATCTTGCGCCCTTTCTCCAGTTCGTATTCCGATAGCCGGGCCTGTTCGCGTTCGCGCAGCCCTTCGATCATGTGGTTGAAGGTCCGCGACAATTCCCCGATTTCATCATGGGTGGTCACCGGTACCTGGACCGACAGATCCCCCCGGGCCACCTCGGCCGCGCCTTGGCTCAGGGCCTCGATCGGCCGGGCCAGTCGGCGGGCGAAAAGATAGCCGAGGATGCGCAGAAGGAGCAGCACTGTGGCCGTGATGACGGCCAGACGGACCATTTGGCGGCCGATCACCTGGGCAAAATCCGCCCGGTCGATATCGAACACGAGGTAGTAGGCGTGGCGGTCCTGTGGGCGGGTGATGTCGATATAGGCGGCCAGGATGTCCTCGGACAGCGTGAATCGCAATGATTCCCCGCCGGGATGGCGGATAAACTTGCGCTCCAGGGAGGCCACCGCGGCGGGTTCGCTCGGCCGCGCCGCCAGGCGCCGGTCATCGTCCAGGATGATTCGCTGCCAGCGGTGGTTGTCCGCCCGCCGGCAGTAGATCTCCATGTCGGCCACGGTATAGAAGGCCGATGACACCGAGGCGAGCATCTGGGCCAGGGTGGTGAGTTCGGGGCGTTCCCGGCCGATGGATTTCCAGATGATGTCGGGGGGTTGTTCCTGCTGCGGGCGGCCGATCTGGTGCTCGACGATCCTCACCGCCGAGTGAATGAAGTGTTTCTTGGCCGCCAGCATGTGGGAAGCGGTGGTCGCCAAAAAAACCAGGAGCCCGAAAACGACGAAGTACAATGTCATGCGCCGGGCGACTGTCGGCCGCCAGAAGGTGAAACAGCATTTGACGTGATCGATGGCTTTCATGCCCAAATACTCCGATGGAAAAGGTTAAAGCGGTGGGGGACGCTGCGCGAGGCCGTCCATGATCAGGCCGACGATCAGATTCAGGTCCGATTCAATCGCGCTGTAGTCGATTTCCGCCGGCCAGGGTGCTTCGGCCTGGCTGCAAGCAGCATGTTTGAGGGCATCGGCGACGGTCATGATCGCGCGCGCCAGGCGGCCGGCATGGCAGTCGCGGATTTCCCCGGCTTGAATACCCTGTTCAAGAATCTGTTCGATAAAGGCGATTTCACGCTCCAGGACGGATTGATACAAAGCCTTGAACGCCGGCTGGACACGGTTGATCGTGTCCAGCGAGAGATGGTGGAGATTCACCACCTGGCGGTAGTAGTGCAGCCGCTCGGTCAGATAAGTCAGAATGCGGCGGCGGCAACCGGAAACGGATTCGATTTTCGTCTGCAGGGCGCGGATGAACCGTTGGGCCTCCTGGACGACCACCTCGGTGAAAATGGCTTCCTTGCTTTCAAAATAGTAGTAAAGCGAAGTCTTGTTGAGCCCCACCCGGCGGGCGATGTCGTCCATGGTGGTTTTTTCGTAGCCGAACCGGGCCAGGCACTCGGCGGCGGCTTGCTTGATGCGCTCGCGCTTGGCGTCTTTCATACCGCTCCTGGGTTGTGATTGGCTTGAACGGGGCTGGCAGAAGGGAACGGCCCGTTTTCCCGGCCGGGCCGGTTTAGGATCTACGTATTTGAAGCCTCGCAATGTCTGTTGGACGGTTGGCTACTGTCTGGCCCGGATCAAATTTTCAAACAGTTATATGTATTGTTTGAAAATTTGTCAAATGGCGCCACAGGGTTGCATCGATGCTGACAATGCAGCCTTCCGCTTCCGGCTTTTCGCTTGACCTCCTGACATCATTCGCCTATTTTGCGTCAGTTTCCGGTCATAACCCGGCGTGGCGATCCCTTTGGCCGGCATACGATGCGCGTGATGCCGGAGAGGCCAGATGCCCGCCGGCATTCAC
>CAYMAR010000063.1:0-13113 GCA_964388465.1 uncultured Desulfobacteraceae bacterium | reverse complement strand
TGAGGGTTTTGGCCTTGAACAGCAGGAACCAGGCACCGACCGGGCCGTAACCGTCCTTGAAACGGGCCGGGGTGAAACGGTTTTCCATCATGGTCAGCTCGGCGCCGACCTTCATGCACATGGTGTAGGTGGAGCCGGCGTTCCATACCGGATACCAGGCGCGGCCCTTGCCTTCGCCCACTGAACGCGGCTGGTAGATGTTGACCGCGCCGCCGCAGGCGACCATCATGGTCTTGCACTTGATGATGAAAACCTTGTTTTCGCGGACCGAGAAACCGACGGCGCCGGCGATCTGATTTTCCTCGTTGGCGTCCAGGAGCAGCTCGACGATGAAGCAGCGTTCCAGGATGTTGTCTTCGCCTAGGGCCAGCTTGCCGGCCTCGGCCACGATGCGCTTGTAGGATTCGCCGTTGATCATGATCTGCCATTTACCGGTGCGCACCGGCTGGGCGCCGGATTTCAGGGTGCCCAATTTCTGACCCTTTTTACCGTCGAGGTTTTTGCCGTCGTCGGTCTTCTTCCAGATCGGCAGACCCCATTCCTCGAACAGATGGACGGAGTCGTCCACGTGGCAGCCCAGGTCGAAGATCAGGTCTTCGCGCACCAGGCCCATCAGGTCGTTGCGGACCATGCGTACGTAGTCTTCCGGCGCGTTTTCGCCGACATAGGTGTTGATGGCGGACAGGCCCTGGGCCACGGCGCCGGAGCGCTCCATGGCGGCCTTGTCGACCAGCAGGACGCTCTGATCGTCGCCCAGCCATTTATGGACTTCGAAGGCCGTACCGCAGGCCGCCATACCACCGCCCACGATCAGGATGTCAACTTCACGCTCCTCGACTTCCGGGTCCCGTACGGCTTTAAGTTCGCCAGTGGGTGCATTCGGTAATGCCATATTGCTTCCTCCTTAAATTATATGGATTCAGATTTTTTTTCAGGGAACAACAACCTCAATGGCTAAACTTTCGGCGTCGGGATAACGTAGCCGTCGGCTTCTTGGGTGCTCAGCAGACCGCTTTCGAGGTCTTTGCCTTTGAGATCGGCATAAGCATTGGCACCACCTTCGGGGGTGGTCCGGATGGGGAACTTGAAGCGCTTGACGACGCCGTTGCGGAACTTGCAGGTCCACATGACGTCCTCGGTACCCATCATGGGCATGATGCTGCTTCCCAGCGGCACGAAGTCGGCGTAGCCGCGCACTTCGATGGCCTGGGTCGGGCAGATTTTGACGCAGGAAAAACACTCCCAGCACTGATCCGGTTCCTGGTTGTACGCTTTCATCGCGTTCGGGTCCAGAACCATCAGGTCGTTGGGGCAGATGTACATGCAGGCCGTCTTGTCGCCACCCTTGCAGCCGTCACATTTCTCGTTAATCACATAGCTTGGCATGTAAAAATCCTCCTAAAGTTGAGTCGTGTGGTTAAACCGTCGGCATCGCCGCCGGTCATCTGGGTACAACCGCTGTCGTTTACACCTCCCTTCCTCTTCATAATGTGGAAAGCGATTCTCTCCGGTGGTTCAATTTCCAAATCATCCATCGGGGGCGCGTCCCCGAGTTAGGGCTGCTGGGTGCTGCCTCCGGCCTGACGGGCCCAAATGGCCGGAATATTAAAAATTTTTAACTATTTCAGGAGGATATAGTCCAAACGAGTTAGATTTAATACCATTCGTCACTGGGGTTGTCAAGAATTTTCGATCAGGGAAATCCACAGACACGGGTGGGTCCGCGGCCGTTCGGGCGGATTAAACAAGATCTTGGAATAGCGTACCATTTTAACACCACATGTGGTATGGAAGACCAGTTTTTAGGCGTTCGCCTCCTTGAATGGTCCAGAGCGGCGCGCTCGCCCCGAAACCGTGACAAGACCCCATTCGGATCGAGGAAAAAACCATGGAAACCGACTTTATTCCGCTTGAGCTGGATGAGGAATTCCAGTTCGCCTGTTCGCCGGAGGTCCCCTGCTTCAACCAGTGCTGCCGGGACATCAACCAGTATCTCACCCCCTACGATATTTACCGGCTCAAAAACCGACTGAACATGACCTCGGGAGACTTTCTCAACAAATATACGGTTGAGCATATCGGTCCCCAGACCGGCCTGCCCATCGTCAGCCTCAAGGCGCTGCCCCGGGAGGACCTACGCTGTCCCTTCGTATCGGACGAGGGCTGCCAAGTGTACGAAGACCGTCCCGCCTCCTGCCGCACCTATCCCCTGGCCCGAGCCGTGAGCCAGTCGCGCGAAACCGGCCAACTCGTGGAGAATTACGCCCTCATGCAGGAGCCGCACTGCAAGGGGTTCGGCCAGAAAAAGGTTCAAACCGTGCGGGAGTGGATCCGCGACCAGGAAATCGAGGAATACAACCGTTTCAACGACATGCTGATGACGATCATCAGTCTCAAGAATCAAAACAAACGCAGCCCGCTCGATCTGCGCGAGCAACACCTTTTCCGACTGGCGCTCTACGATCTGGACGCCTTTAAGGATCACCTCGAAAAAAACGGGGTCCCGGAGGAACTCCGTCTCCGTGAAAGCGAACGGGAGGCCCTGCGGACGGACGAACGCCAATTGCTGGCCTTTGCTCATCGCTGGCTGCAATGGATGCTTTTTGGCAGGGCGTGAGCCCTTGCCACCAATGGGGCGGCCGGCCAGGGGCGTTTCCCGTTCAAGAATGCCGCTGTCGATGACAAGCCCGGCCCCTTTGAGACGCAAACGGGGTCTTGGCCCTGAGGAGGCGATTGAATGGCACGGGAGGAACGGGTGGCGCTGGTCCTGGGGGCCGTCAAGGGGATCGGCAAGGCCATCGGCCTCGACCTGGCCCGGCACGGCATCCGGACCGGCCTCAACTATTTCGACTGGGAGGCATCCCTCCCCGCGATGCAGGCCGACTTCGATGCCGTCGGCACGCCCTATGCCGTCTTCCGCAACGACCTCACCGATTGTGATGCCGCCCGCGGGCTCGTCCGTGACACCGTCCGCCGGTTCGGACGCCTCGACATCCTGATCAACAACATCGAACGCGGCGGCTGGCCCGTCGTGCACGGCCCCTACCAACCCGCGCAGTGGGATCTTGAATTCAATACCACGCTGCGCGCCAAACAATGGATTTTTGAAGCCGCGCTGCCACACCTCAAGGCCGGCCGGCGCGGCGCCGTGATCAATTTTTCATCGATCGCCGGCCGGGTCGGCCGCAGCGGGCCGGCCAGCCTGGTTTTCAATGACGGTTACGCCGCGGCTCAGCGGGGCATCCGCGCCCTGACCGAGATATGGGCGCGCACGGCCGCCCCCGAAGTCCGGGTCAACGAAATCATGCTGGGTCTGGTGGAAACCCGCCACGGTCCGGAGACGCGCGGTTGGGGGCTGCTCACCCCTGACCAGCGCCAGGCCCTGATCGACCACACCCTGATGGGGCGCATCGGTCGGCTGGAAGACGTGACCCGGGCGGTCCGGTTCATCCTGTGCGACGCGCCCTACATGACGGGAAGCGTGTTACGCCTGGACGGCGGCTATGTGTTGGGGGGCGAAGCGGCAATCCCCATGCCGCCGGGGGTGGTCTGACAAGGCCGTTACACCCGTTTGCCGCACCAAAACGCATAACGGCGCCGGTCTAGCGCGGCCGAATCCATTTCGAAGGAATATGCCACACAGTCAGCTTGACCCACTCGAAGCCCAGCCCCAAAAGCGCCGCGTCGTCTTTTCTGATCTTGCGGATGCGTTCTTGTTTCACCCGGTAACGCTTGAGAAATGAGCTTTCGAACACGAAGCTTCGAAAGGCGTCCATATTATAGGTGGCCATGAAAGCCATTTTGGCCTGAGGGCCGTAAGGCCCCTGACCCCGCCAGGGATCCTGGTGGAACAGGGCCCTGATGGCCGCCCAACGGCGGGTCATGCGGTTGTAAATCTTGGCCTCCTGGTCTTCGGCCCAGCTTTCAAGCGTCCAGTCCTCATCCTCGTGCGGCCCCAGGCAGAAATCCGGCGGCCGGAAAAAGCTCACGGTTTGCGGCTCGCCGCCATCCGGTCCGAACATGAGTCCGTGCTCGACCGGAAAAGTGCGGCAGGTGTCCGGGCGGTCCGCGTAGACCGCACAGCCGCTGTCATCCAGGAAAGGACAGGTTTGCTCGGCGTTGGCGGCCATGCGCAGGAGGACTTCCGGGAAGTGGCTCCCCTCGCGCAGCACGATATCGGTGTAACGATCCAGAAAAACATCGGCCGTCACCGCAAGCGCATGCTTGAGACGAACGATGTCGTAGGGATAGAGAAAAAGATTGAGGTTGCGGCAGCAGCGATTGAAACAGCCGATGTCCGGATGGCAACGGAAAGTAAACGTTTCCCTCGGTTTCAGACGCCGTCCCCTCAGCGCGGCGATATCGTCTTTTTTGACGGTTTTCATTCGATCGGCTCTCGCTGCCCCCCGGGGAGGCACCTCAGCCCCCGCCGGCGACCATCTGTTTCGCGGGGTTGTCGTTATCCACGGCCAGAATCATGTCGGCGACAGTCATGCGGACCGGGGTACGGAAACGGGTGGCCAGCCGGACAGCCTGCTCCAAACCGGCCAGCTTTTTGTAAATGCCGGAGCGATCCAGCGGGCGGAGCGGTCTCTGCCGATGAGCCTGCTCGAAAATATGGCAGCCCGTTCCCTGGATGACGCCCCGGACCGGATGATGCAGAATGTGCGGGAGGCCGTGCAAACGGCAGATCATGGGGCGAAAAGCATAAAGGCGGCAGCGCCCCTCACGGTTGAGCGGGCACCAATACCGGAAAGAAGCCCCCCGGGATTCGGCTTCCCGCAGCGCCTCGCGGTAAACAGCCGCCTCCGCGGCGATCCGGCGGCGAGCACCAGCCGCCAGAGATAGGAAGCCCTGGCGCAAGTAAGCGTATTCGATGAGGGTGTGGTGCCGGAAACGGGTCCGGCAGCAGTTGTCCTCACACCCGGTGCACGTGAACCCAGCATGGACGGCCGCGTCATCATAGGCCGCATCCATCTGCGCGTATACGGCGACGACACGCTCGAGCCAATCCGGCACATGAAGGGGAAGGCTTCGGCAGGCGGCATTGAAATCCATGACTGTATCCAAACGGGGATGCCCGGTTCAGACCACCGGCGCCGGAAAAAAAAGGCGCCGGTAGACGGCCATGGCGTAGCGGTCGGTCATGCTGGCCAGCAGGTCGCAAACCAGACGCTCGCGGGGCTGGTGGTGAAAACTGCAGCCATCCATGTCCATGGCCGCCAGCTCCATCTGAAGCGCCTCTTCATCCTCGAAAAAATGGCTGTAGAGATCCGAAAGAATCTTCTTGGCCTTGACGAACTCATTGTGCACCCGGCTGGAGCGGTAGACGTTTTCATACAGGAACTGCCGCAGCACCAGCATGGCGTCATAGACCTCGTCACTCATGCGGATCACGGGGTCGCCCTTGAGGGCCTGGCTGTTGGCGATCAAATCCCTGATCATGGTCGTGGCCCGGTCGGAGTGGGAGCGTCCCAAAACGGCCAGACAGGCCGAAGGCAGCTGGTTTGCGTAGACGACGCCGCTGCGCACCGCATCGTCAAGATCGTGATTGAGATAGGCCATCATGTCGGCGAACCTGACGATGCAACCCTCCAGCGTCACCGGCAGTTCCTCCGGATCTTCGGGCAAGACTTTCCCGAAACCTTTGGAATGTTTGAGAATACCGTCTCGGACCTCGAATGTCAGGTTGAGGCCGCGCCCGTTGTTCTCAAGAAAATCGACCACGCGCAGACTTTGCTCGTTGTGGCGAAAATCCGTGGAATAAATTTCCTTGAGGGCGGTTTCACCCCCGTGCCCGAAGGGGGTGTGCCCCAGATCATGCCCCAGGGCGATGGCCTCGGCCAGGTCTTCGTTCAGGAACATGGCCCGGGCGATATTGCGTGCAATCTGGGCCACTTCCAGGGTGTGGGTCAGGCGCGTGCGGTAGACGTCGCCCAATGGATTGAGAAAAACCTGGGTTTTGTATTTCAGGCGGCGGAAAGCATTCGAATAGACGATGCGGTCGCGGTCGCGCTGAAAGGCGGTGCGCACAGGGCAGGCCGCTTCGGCTTTTTCACGCCCGCGGCTGGCAGAACTCAGACAGCCATAGGGCGACATGAAGCGCCTCTCCCGCATTTCAAACTGCTCGCGGATGGTTTCCGGAGCCGCTTCGCGATTCTCCCGGTTCTTTTTCGTGGGTACCAAGCTCAGTTTCATGGTTTACACCGGTGGTGGCAGACGCTAATTTAAACCATTGCTGTTCAGGTTGATTGTTTGGTTGACAACGGCGCCGACGGGCCGGCGCCATAACCACTTATAATATCTGCCCCGGACAGCGCTTGTAAAGCACTAAAGCGGGCCGCAACAATATGCAGGGGCCGACATGGGGGGCCATCACCTTATAATGGGGCAGTTGCGAGACCGCCTCACCGGGCAGACGCTTCCGGATACCCACGATGAGCGCTATCGGCAGCGGATTGCCGGCCTGCTCATGGCGGAAAGGGGCTACCCACGGCAGGCGATCCATCCGCGCGTGCCGATCGATCTTCACGTTGATGCCCGCTCGGCCCGCATCCGGCTGGATTTCATCGTCAAGTACGACAACCGGGTGGTGCTGCTGATCAAGTACGGCCCGGGCTCGCTGATCACACGGCACCAGGTCGCTTATGCTGCATCACGGGTCCTTGCGCCTTTCGTGGTGCCATTCAGCATCGTCACCAACGGCGAGGACGCCCACTGGCTGGACAACGCGAACCGCAAGCTGTTAGACCAGGGGCTGGATGCCATCTGGGATTTTCAGACGCTGACCGAGCAGGCGCAGGAGCGCGCCCCGGTCGGCGTAGCGTCCCGGCAGGCTGAAATGGCCGCCCGTATCCTGTGGGCCTATGAGGTCGACGGCCGCTGTCCCTGCGACGACACGGTATGCGAATATGAATCCTGAACCCAGACCATCAACCCCGGCAGAGAGCGACGCATGAACCACGAACACTACATGCGTATGGCTTTGAAGGAGGCCGAAATGGCGATGACGGCCGGCGAGTTCCCGGTTGGCTGCGTCCTCGTTCATGACGGCCAGGTTGTGGTCCGCGGGGCCCGCCAGGCCAGCCGGATGGACCGATGCAATGAATTGGACCATGCCGAGATGGTTGCCCTGCGACGCTTGGCCGACCAAGCGTGCACGGCGACACCCCGAGAGATCAGCCTGTATTGCACCATGGAACCCTGTCTGATGTGTCTGGCGGCGCTCATGCTGGCCGGGATCGGCACAATCGTCTACGCCTATGAAGACGTGATGGGCGGTGGCGCCGGTCTCGATTTCAATGGACTGCCACCGCTCTACGCTCAGCGACGGCCGCGGATCATTGGGGGCGTCCTGCGCCGGGACAGCCTGCAGTTGTTTCAGGAATTTTTTGCCAACCGCCGTAATGACTACTGGCGAGGCAGCCTGCTGGCCGACTATACCCTGGCCCAGGAGTTGACCGCCTCGTAAACCCAAAGGGCCAACCAGCGCCGCTACGCCGCGCGACCGGCTATTTTTTCCTTGCATTTTGGGGTTGCATTTCTTAAGTTTGTGCTATATATGCCTTCCTCCGATCGCTGCGATTGGAGCGCGTTTCGTTGGATCCATCGGCGATTTCCCCGTGGCATTTCAGGGGATCGGGCGGCCCAAGGCCTCTGATTCCCGGCAATCGGCAAAACAGAAACCCCTATTTCGTTGGGAGGTGAAAGAATAGCTTATCCAAAAAGACCATTTCGGCCAAACCGATCGGATATGACCAATATCAACCGCAAGATTCGGGCCCGTGAAGTCAGGGTAATTGATCCGAACGGAGAACAGATCGGTGTCATATCGATCGAAGCGGCCTTGGCAGCGGCTGCCGATCTGGGCCTTGACCTGGTGGAGGTTTCGCCCAATGCAAACCCGCCGGTTTGCAAGATTATGGACTACGGGCGTTTCAAGTACGAACAAACCAAGAAAAAACAGGAAGCCAAGAAAAAGCAGACCACATTCCAGGTTAAAGAAATTAAGGTCCGCCCCAAAACCGGCGACCACGACCTGCAGGTCAAGATGGGGCACATTCGCAAATTTCTTGGTAAAAAGGACAAAGTCAAGGTTACCGTCCTGTTCCGCGGCCGTGAGATTACGCTGTCCGACCGCGGAAGGGAACTGCTTCAGCGCATTGCCGCTGAATTTGAGGATATTGCCGTGGTTGAGCAGTACCCCAAGTTCGAAGGTCGGACCATGATGATGGTGCTTTCCCCGAAATAACCGCCAATGCGTGGGGCGAACTGATCCGGCGAAACGCTTGCCGGGGAAAATTATTTCCAGTACGCTGGCGTGGGCCTTATAAAACGGCCGCGCCACTGCTTTTTTGGATGGCACTCCGAAAAACCGTGCCGCCACTCGGCGATATCGCGAGCCCCGCGAGCTCGACGAATATATGAGGAGAGACGAAAATGCCTAAAATCAAGACCAACCGGGCCGCCGCCAAACGGTTCAAGAAAACGGGGTCGGGAAAATATGTTTTTTCGAAGTCACATGCCAGCCATATCCTGACCAAAAAAACGCGCAAGCGCAAACGCGCCTTGCGACAGGCCCAGATTATCGACAAAACCAACACCAGGGAAATCAAGCTGCTCTTGCCCAACGGGTAATCGCAGCGGTGCGGACGGCCGCAGCGACCCCCCGCCCGGAAAGTCATACCCGACTGCCGGACGGAATCCATCCAGACGAGATATCGCCGTCCGTCGAAGGAGAACAAGCATGCGAGTAAAAAGAGGGTTCAAAGCCCGCAAACGACGCAAAAAAATCTTGAAATTGGCCAAAGGATTTCGCGGGGGGCGCAGCAAGCTGATCCGTACGGCGTCGGATGCCGTCGACAAGGCGCTCATGTATTCCTATCGGGACCGGCGCGCCCGCAAACGCGATTTTCGGCGCCTGTGGATCAGCCGCATCAACGCGGCGGCCCGGATGAACGACCTGTCCTACAGCCGCCTGATGAACGGCCTCAAGAAAGCGGGCATCGACCTGGACCGCAAGGTGCTTGCCGACCTGGCGGTCTCCGATCCTTCCGGCTTTAACCGGATCGCCTCACTGGCCTCGCAGCAGCTCTAGCCTCGCCTTTTCCGACAAGGGGACCTGCGGCAGGATCGATGGCCGCCTGTCCCCTTTTTTGCAGACCGCGAACGCGATTCGAAACCCGACCGGGGCGCCCAAGTGAAACAAGAAATTCAGGAGATTCAAGCCGAAGCCCAAGCGGACCTGGCGACCGCCCGCACCGAAAAGGACATCGAAGCGGTTGCCGTCCGATATCTGGGGCGCAAGGGCGCTCTGACCGGCTTCCTGCGCAATATCGCCAAGTTGCCTCCCGAGGAGCGTGCAGCCGCCGGCAAGCAGGCCAACGCCGCCAAAAAATCGCTCGAGACGGCCGTACAGAAAGCCCGCGAAGATCTCGGTCGAAAGGGTTCGAAAAAGACAACCGCAATCGATATCACCCTGCCCGGACGGCGGGCCATCCCGGGCCACACCCATCCGATCAGTCAGGTCACCCAGGAAATCTGCAGTATACTGGAGCGCATGGGCTTCGCCGTGGCCGAAGGGCCGGAGGTGGAAACCGACTATTACAATTTCGAAGCCCTCAATGTCCCCAAATACCACCCGGCGCGTGACATGCAGGACACCTTCTACATTTCGGAGAACATCGTTCTGCGCACCCAGACATCCCCGATGCAGATCAGGGTGATGGAAGGCCAGTCCCCGCCCGTGGCGGTGATCGCCCCGGGCAAGGTCTTCCGCTGCGATTCCGACTTGACCCATACCCCGATGTTCCACCAGGTCGAAGGCCTGCTGGTCGACGAAAACGTTTCTTTCGCCGATCTAAAGGGGACCTTGACCGCCTTTGTGCACGAAATGTTCGACCGTGACACGGCCCTGCGGTTTCGCCCCAGCTTTTTCCCATTCACCGAGCCCAGTGCGGAAGTCGACATTCTGTGCGTCATGTGCCGCGGCAAGGGGTGTCGCGTCTGCGGGCAGTCCGGTTGGCTCGAGATCCTGGGCTCCGGCATGGTGCACCCCAATGTCTTTCGCAGCGTGGGCT
The DNA here is from genome assembly GCA_964388465.1 of uncultured Desulfobacteraceae bacterium. Lineage (GTDB taxonomy): Bacteria > Desulfobacterota > Desulfobacteria > Desulfobacterales > UBA5852 > JABZFP01. The sequence goes on along the minus strand of CAYMAR010000063.1, from coordinate 3,034 downwards.
ACGACACGCAACGCTACACGGGCTTCGCCTTTGGTATGGGGGTCGAACGAATCGCCATGCTTAAATTCGGCATCGACGACATCCGCAAATTCTTCAATAACGATATGCGATTTTTAGGGCAGTTCTAGCATGAAAGTCAGTCTGAGTTGGTTGCAGGAATACGTCCCGCTGGTCGACGGTGTGGAGGCACTGGCCGAAAAGCTTACTATGGTCGGCCTGGAAGTCGATACGGTCGAGGATCGCTTCCGCTTTCTCGGTACGGTCCAGGTGGCCCGCGTGGAATCCGTGACCCCTCACCCGAATGCCGATAAACTCCAATGCTGCACCGTTTCGACCGGAGAGAACCGTGCGGAAGTGATCTGTGGCGCTCCGAACGTGGCCGCCGGCCAGTTGGTCCCCCTCGCGCTTCCCGGGACGGTCTTGCCGGACGGACGCGAGATCCGCTCGGCCACGATCCGCGGCGTGGCCTCCCAGGGCATGATCTGCAGTCAGGCGGAGCTCGAATTGAGTGGCGACCACAGCGGTATCTGGGTTCTGCCCGACGATCTGCCGTTGGGGGTTTCCGTGGCCCAGGCGTTGAATCTCAGCGACCACATGCTGGACATCGACCTGACCCCCAACCGCCCCGACTGCCTGAGCATGATCGGCGTCGCCCGGGAAATCGCCGCGTTCTCCAATCAACCGCTGAAAATGCCGGACACCGCGTTTGAAGATGAAGGACGAGACATTCACGACCGGACTTCGGTGACGATCGAGGCCCCGGATCTCTGTCCGCGCTATGCGGCGCGCCTGATCGAAGATGTCACCGTCGGCCCCTCGCCGGATTGGCTGCAGGAGCGTCTGCGTTCGGTGGGTCAGCGGCCCATCAACAACATCGTCGATATCACCAATTTCGTCATGCTCGAGATGGGACAACCCCTGCATGCTTTCGATTTCGACCACCTGGCCGGCCGCCGCATCGTGGTGCGTCGGGCCCGACCGGGGGAACCCTTTATTTCGCTGGATAAAAAGGAGCGCCGCCTCGATGCGGACATCCTGATGATCTGCGACAGTGAAAAGCCCGTGGCCATCGGCGGTGTCATGGGCGGCCTCAACTCGGAAGTCGAGCCCGCCACGCGGAACATTCTCCTGGAAAGTGCCTGCTTCAATCCTGTCAGCATCCGCAAGACCGCCAAACAGCTCGGCCTGCACACGGAAGCCTCCCATCGGTTTGAGCGCGGGGTCGATCCGGATGGCACGCTTGCCGCCCTCGACCGGGCCGCCCGGCTGATGGCACAACTCGGCCAGGGCCGGCTGGTGAGCGGGGCGATCGATGCCCACCCTGGGATGAAGACGATTAGCCCCATCCCCCTGAGCATCGCCGCCACCAATCGTCTGCTGGGCACCGACCTGGACGGCTCCGAGATCCGCCGGCGGCTCGACGCGATCGGGATTGAAACCGAGGCGGTAACGGCCGCGCCCGACCAGATCAACGTCACCCCGCCCTCGTTTCGCGTCGATTTGACCCAACCCGAAGATATCATGGAGGAAGTGGCCCGCACCTGGGGCTATGACCGGATCCCCACGCGCATGCCGCGCATCGCCGCCGGCCGCGACGGACTGGCCCCGCTGCGATCGACAAAATGTAAGTTGCGCCGGTTGATGACCGGCCAGGGTTTTACCGAGACCGTCAATTACAGCTTCATCCGTGCCGACGCGGTCGATGCCCTTCGACTGGCCGAAGACGATCCGCGCCGCCGTAGCGTCAAGATCCTCAACCCCATCAGTGAAGACCAGGCGGTCATGCGGACCACGCTCATGCCGGGACTTCTTGAAACCCTGGCGCGCAACCTGGCGCGCCAGATCAAAAACCTCAAATGTTTCGAATTGGGCAAGGTCTTCACCGACAGCGGGACCGACGAACAGCCGCAGGAAGACGAAATGCTGGCCGCGCTGTGGGCCGGCGACCGCACGGAGACCGCCTGGCACGACAAACCGGTGCCCTGCGATTTCTACGATATCAAGGGTGCCGTCGAAAGCCTCGCAAAAGCTTTGCGTATCGAGGGGATAGACTACCACCCCCCTGCCGCCCAAAGCGCCCCCTATCTGCGCGCCGGCGCCGGCGCCGCGATCCTCGCCGCCGACGGCACCCCCCTGGGATTTCTGGGAGCCCTGGCACCGGAAGCGGCCGCCCCGTTCAACCTCAAGCAGGAGGTGTTCGTCTTCGAACTCGCGCTGTCCCGTTTGCATGCGATCATTCCCGAAGCGCTCACGGCCCGGCCGATTCCAAAATTTCCATCGACCGCCAGGGACATCACCCTCATCGTCCCGCAATCCCTGGCAGCCGACGCAATCTGTCAGCAAATTCGCGGCAGCGGGGAAGCGCTGGTGGAAGATGTGCGCATTTTCGATGTATTCGAGGGTGCGCCGATTCCGAACGGTAAAAAGAGCCTGTCGGTGCGGGTAACCTATCGCTCGCCCGAATCCACCCTGGAAGACGATGCGGTCAACACGATTCACCAGCGCCTGAGCGCACAGCTAATAGAGGCATTCCAGGCCCAACTGCCGACGTAACGCGCGGCCTTCAACGCATTCCGGATCGGGGTCCTATGCCGCCCGCAACCGACATACCGGAAAAATTGTACTTCCGTATCGGCGAAGTCAGCACCATCGCCGGTGTGCCATCCTATGTCCTGCGCTTTTGGGAAACGGAGTTTCCATCGGTCAAGCCGCGCCGCACCGATTCCGGCCAGCGCCTCTACCGCCGTACCGATGTCGAACGGATTCTTCTCATCAAGCGCCTCCTGCACGACAAGCGCTTCACGATCGAAGGCGCGCGCCAATACCTGCGGCGGGCCGACCGCGGCTACAGCCGCGAGGACCTGATGGCGGAAATGGAGGCGATTCATAACGAGTTACGGACCATCCGCCAGCTGCTTGATTGAAGCCCCAAAACTTATTGACAAAGGCGGTTTTTTGTCCTAACTAAGGTTGGTCGGAAGCGGGCATAGCTCAGTTGGTAGAGTACAAGCTTCCCAAGCTTGGTGTCGCGAGT
>CAYMAR010000062.1:0-13249 GCA_964388465.1 uncultured Desulfobacteraceae bacterium | reverse complement strand
CGATGCGGGCCGCGTCATTGGATTGGGTAGTCTAAATTAGGGGGAAAGAATGGCGAAGATCAGGGTATATGAGCTTGCCAGAGATCTGAACATGACCAATAAGGTCCTGATCGACAAGATGGGCCAGGCCGGCATCGCCGTAAAGAGCCACATGAGCTCGCTGGACGACGATGCCGTCGCGCAGGTCAAAGAAGCGCTGTTCGGCCAAACAGCCGAACAAGTTGAAGAGACGCGCATTAAACCCACTGTCATTCGACGACGCCGTAAGGTGGTCAAACAGACGGCCGAAACCGCCGACACCCGCACGATCGAAGCCCAGGACGCCGAAGTCCAGCCGACCGCCGCGGAAACCGCCGCAAGCGCGGAAACGGGTGCCGAGCCCTCCCCCGTCGAAGCACACGTTTCCCCGGCGGCCGAAGCGGATACGGACGACACCGGCCCTGAAATCCCGGATAAGCAGCGCGCCACCGCCAGAATCATCTCTCCGCCGCCGGCCGAAACCGAGGTTCCCAACATGGCCGGTGCCCCGGCCACCGATGTGGACGATCAACCGAGCGCCCCTGATGTCACCGCGCAACCCGCGGCGGAGACACCGGCGGCCGATGCCGCAAAGGCGGACTCCGCGGCGCCGGCTTCCCCCCCGAAGACAAAGCCCGCGGAGACACCGGCAGCCAAGATTGCCAAGAAAGAACCCGCAGCTAAAATCATCAAGCTGCCTTCCAAACCAGTTGATCAGCCGGCCACACCCTATCGCACGGTCGGTTCCGGACCGGCGGGCCGGGTTGCGGATACGCCGCCTGCGGCGGCTGACCTTCGGAAGAAAAAGCGGAAGAAAAAAGCAGAAGAAGATCTGGACCGCAAATTTTTCAAAAAGAAAATCTCTTTTCGCAAAAAAGCCGTGGTCGAAGGTGCCGATCTCTACGATGGCAAGTCCCGGGGGCGCAAGCATCGCAAGGACGCCAAGGTCAAGTCCGCTACCGCGCAAAAAACTCAAATTACCACGGCCAAGGCCATCAAGCGGCGCGTCAAGGTGGATGAAGCCATCATCCTCTCCGAACTGGCCAAACGTATGGGCATCAAGGCCAGCGAGATCATTAAGCAGCTGATGGGCATGGGGGTCATGGCCACCGTCAACCAAAGCCTTGATTTTGAAACCGCGACCCTGGTGGCGGGAGAATTCGGCTATGAAATTGAAAAGGCCGCCTTCGAGGAGGAGTCTCTCTTGAAAGTCGAGCAGGACGATCCCGCCAAACTGGCGGAGCGCCCGCCGGTCGTCACCATCATGGGGCACGTTGACCACGGCAAGACTTCACTGCTGGACGTCATCCGCCAGAGCCATGTGACCGATACCGAGGCCGGCGGCATCACCCAGCACATCGGCGCATACAGTGTTTCGACCACGAAAGGCCCCATCACCTTTCTCGACACCCCCGGGCACGAAGCCTTCACCGCCATGCGCTCGCGCGGCGCGCAGGTGACCGATCTCGTCGTTCTGGTGGTGGCCGCCGATGATGGTGTAATGCCCCAGACACTGGAGGCCATCAATCACGCGCGGGCCTCGGAAGTTCCGATCATCGTCGCCGTCAACAAGATCGACAAGGCCGGCGCCGAACCCGACCGCGTCATGCGCGAACTGGCGGAAAACGGTCTGGCCCCCGAGGACTGGGGCGGTGACACGATTTTCGTCCAGGTCTCGGCCAAAGAGAAAACCGGTATCGACGATTTATTGGAAATGATCCTGCTGCAGGCCGAAATGCTGGAACTCAAAGCCAACGCCGACAAGCTGGCTTACGGGCACGTCGTCGAAGCCAAGCTCGACTCGGGGCGCGGACCCCTCGCCACGGTCCTGGTAAAGGAAGGCACGCTCAGAAACGGTGATCCGGTGGTCTGCGGGATCCACCACGGCAAGGTGCGCGCCATGTTGAGCGATTTGGGACAGCCGGTTGCCAAGGCCGGCCCCTCGGTGCCGGTTGAAGTCCTGGGCCTGTCCGGGGTGCCCGTGGCCGGCGACGAACTGCTGGCGCTCAAGGATGAAAAGGATGCCAAACAGGTCAGTATTCACCGCGGTCAGAAGCAGCGGGTCAAAGAGTTGGCCCGTTCCAACCGGATGAGCCTGGAAAACCTGTTCGATCAAATGAAGGAGGGCGAGGTTAAAGATCTCAACCTGATCATCAAGGCCGATGTCGACGGCTCCATGGAAGCCCTGCGCGACGCGCTGACCAAACTTTCCAACGACGAAGTCAAGATCAGCGTCGTCCATTCCGCCACAGGCACCATCACGGAATCGGATGTCTCCCTGGCCGCGGTCTCCAACGCGATCATTATTGGATTCAACGTTCGCCCGACGCCCAAGGTGCAGGCCATGGCCGCCGAAGAAAACGTGGACATGCGCTACTACAACGTCATCTATGACGTCATCAAGGAGATTAAAAACGCCATCGCCGGCATGATGGAATCGACCTACGAAGAACGGGTTCTGGGACGCGCTGATGTGCGTCAGGTTTTTCAGATCCCCAAGATCGGCGCAATTGCCGGCTGTTATGTCACCGACGGCAAAATCACGCGCGGCCAACGCGTGCGGCTGATTCGCGACGGAGTGGTACACTACGAGGGCCGTAATTCCTCCTTGCGCCGATACAAGGACGATGCCAAGGAGGTCCAATCGGGCTACGAATGCGGTATCGGCATCGAAAATTTCAACGACATCAAAGTCGGCGATGTCATCGAGTGCTATTATCTCGAAGAAATTCGCCCGGAAATTGAGTAGCCGGAGGCCCTGCGATGGTGATCGGTATGGGGCGTATCGTTTATCGGATTCATGACTGCCGCTCGCTGAAAGGCAAACGCAAGGTGGTCAAAGCGATCATCGCCCGGTTGCGCAACAAGTTTAATGCAAGCGTGGCCGAGATCGGCGCCAATGACGTCTATCAAAGGGCGGAGATTGGTTTCACCATGGTGGGCAACAATCGCACCGTGATCAACTCCAAAGTGGATAAGTTTTTCAACATGGCGGAGGATCTGGGACTGGCCGAAGTCATCGATTCGGAAATGGAAATCTTCAACGCATGAAAACCTATGCACGCTCAGCGCGGGTCGGTCGTCATATTCGCAACCATCTGGCTGAGCTTCTCCGGAAAAAAATACGCGACCCGCGGCTGCGGGCAGTGACCATCACGGAGGTCGATTTATCACCGGACCTTCGGCTGGCCAAGATCTATTTCAGCGCGGCCGGCGACAAGCAGGCTGCGGCGAAAGCCGAAGCCGGCTTTGCCCAGGCGCGCGCTTTTATCAAACGCCATCTGGCCGCCAATCTCGGATTGCGCTACATGCCGGACCTGCGCTTTTACCATGACACATCATTGGAATACGGCGCACGCATCGAGAATCTTTTGAAAAATCTCGGCGGGGAGAATGAAGACCCTCATTTCCCATCTGGAGAATAGCCGGACGATCTTCCTGGCCACGCACATCAATCCCGACGGCGACGCCCTGGGGGCGCTTCTGGCCATGGGATTAGCCCTGCAATCAACCGGCCGGAAGATCGATATGTACAACGAAAGCCCAATTCCGGCGGTGTACCGGTTTCTGCCGGGGACCGAACAAATCAAACGCAAGGCGCCATCGCCGTTTGATTACGAGACGGTGGTTGTGCTGGACTGTGGGGACCTGAGCCGCGTGGGTGCCGTCGCCGCCCGGATTCAGGACAGCCCCATGGTGATCAATATTGATCACCATGTCACCAATACCGGATTCGGACATTGTCAACTGGTCGATCCCGGGGCCAGTTCGTCGACCGAAATCGTCTACCGCATTCTAAAACGAATGCGCATTGCCATCGACACGGAAATGGCGACTTCGATCTACACCGGCATTTTAACGGATACGGGCTCGTTTCGTTTCGCGAATACCAACAGCCGGGCCTTTGACATCTGTGCGGAGATGGTCGTTCGGGGTGTGGATCCCTGCGCGGTGGCCCAGCACGTTTACGGCACCTATTCGCTCGGACGCATCAAGCTGCTCAACATGGCGCTGGACTCGATTGAAATATCGCCCAACGGCAAACTTTCGCTCATGACCCTGACCCGGGCCATGTTTGCGGAAACCGACACCCAGCCTGAAGATGTCGACGGTATGATCAATTATGCCAAACGCATCGAGGATGTACGGGTGGCGGCCCTAATCATGGAAAATGCCAAAAGTCGTGATATGGGGTCTAATGGCCATAAACGCTATCATGTGAGCCTACGTTCGGACGGCACCATCGACGTGGCCCGTATCGCAGCGTCCTTCGGCGGCGGCGGCCATTTCAACGCGGCCGGCTTCGGTGCCGATGGCGCACTGAACGAATTGAAGGGGTTGATCTACGCGATTGCCAGCAAGCTTTGAGACGACGAAGAAAAGCCTGGGGCCAAACGGCATCATCATCTTGGATAAACCCGAAGGGCTCTCGTCCGCCCAAGCCGTCGGCCGGGTTAAAAGGCTTCTCGGAGCCCGCAAGGCCGGTCACGCCGGCACCCTGGACCCCTTTGCCACCGGGGTTCTGGTGTGCATGCTCAATCAGGCCACTCGCCTCGGTCGCTTTTTGTTAGCGGGCGAGAAGACCTACACGGCGGTTTTGCGCCTGGGGATTGCCACCGATACCCAGGACGGCACCGGACAGGTGATCGAACGTCAACCCGTCGCGGCGCGTATCGAAAAACGACTGACGGGGGTGTTCCGGCGCTTCGAAGGTGAAATCGTGCAGACGCCTCCGGCCTACTCGGCCCTGAAACACAAGGGGGTGCCCCTGTACAAGCTGGCGCGGCAGGGGCGGCCGGTTCACAAACCGGCACGGCGCGTGCGCATCAGCGCTTTGAGGATCGAAGCGGTGAAATTACCGGAGATATACTTCCGGGTAACCTGTTCGGCGGGCACGTACATCCGCAGCCTGTGCGCCGACATCGGTCAGGATCTGGGGTGCGGGGGGCATTTGAGCCAGTTACGACGAACGAACAGCAGCGGTTTTGGGATTGACACCGCCATTGATCTGGCCGATTTGGAAAAGCGAGTGCGCACCCGCCGAGCGGACGTGCCGCTGATTTCACCGGCCGCGGCCCTGCCGGGCATGGAGACGCTGATCGCGGATGCGGACACGACCCGGAAAATCAACAACGGTGTCCGCCTGACGCTGGATGATTTAGCGCCGCCCGCGCCCCAGGATCTTAACAAGCCGGCAAGCGATGAGACGCGCTTCTACAAAATCATCGATTTGCGGAAACGATTATGGGCGATCGTAACATTTCGGCCCTTGGCGAAGACGTACGATTATTGCTGCGTTTTTCCCGATACCGTCGCCGGCTGAACCTGGCATCCCGCCGTCACCGGCAAGGGGAGAAGCTCACACGTATGGAAAATTTCCCGCACGGGGCCCAGGCCATTCGAAACCAATGTCGTTAGAGACACTTTTCAAGAGGAGGATTAAAAAACCGTGGTCTTTTCAACCGAGGATAAAAAAAGGCTTATCGATCAGCACAAGCTGCATGATGCGGACACCGGCTCCCCTGAAGTCCAGGCGGCGCTGCTGACGCATCGGATTTCCTACCTGACCGAGCATCTGAAGATCCATAAAAAGGATCATCACTCCCGCCGCGGCTTGCTGATGCTGGTCGGGCGCCGGCGGCGTCTGCTGAACTACGTCAAAAACAAAGATGTCAATCGCTACCGCACGATTATCGAGACGCTTGGCCTGCGCCGCTGAGCAGCCGCGATGCGGTGGCAACCAATTGAACGGTTGCATCCGATGATTTCGGGAATGCCCCGAAGCGGTTGCGGCCATCACGATTGAAGCACCGGCCGGAAGGGCTTAGCTTCAATCGGAAGGAAAAACTATGGAAAAACTATTCAAAGCAGAAATCGGGGGAAAAACCCTGAGTATTCAGAGCGGGAAGCTGGCCAAGCAGGCCTCCGGTTCGGCTCTGGTTAAGTATGGCGAGACCGTCGTTCTCGTTTCAGCGGTTTCCGCCCGTGAAGAACGGCCGGTTGATTTCCTCCCGCTGACCGTCGAATATCAGGAAAAAATCTATGCCGCCGGGCGCATTCCCGGAAACTATTTTCGCCGCGAGATCGGACGGCCCAGCGAAAAGGAAACCCTTACGGCCCGTCTGATCGACCGCCCGATTCGGCCGCTGTTCCCCAAGGGTTATCGCTATGAAACCCAGGTCATCGCCACCGTCCTGTCGATGGACCAGGAGAACGACCCGGATGTCCTGGCGATGATCGGGGCTTCGGCGGCCCTGGGCATCTCGGACATTCCTTTTGCCGGTCCGATCGCATCGGTTCGCGTGGGCCGCGTCGACGGCGAGCTGCGGATCAATCCGCCGCTGTGCGACTGTGACAACTGCGACCTCAACATTATCGTGGCCGGCTCGCGCACCGGCATCGTCATGGTCGAAGGCGGCGGCAACATCGTGAGCGAAGCCGACATGCTCGAAGCCATCTTTTTCGGGCACCAGGCCATGCAGCCGATCATCGACATGCAGGAGGCCATGAAGGCTGAGTGCGGGCTGCCCAAACGCGAATTTGCGCCGCCCGAAAAGGATGAAGCCCTGGCCGAACAGATTGCGGCCCTTGCCACCGAGCGCTTGCGCGAAGCCGCTTTGGTACCCACCAAAATCGAGCGCAGCAAGGCCCTGCGGGCCGTCAAGCAGGCGGTTTTCGAGGAACTGGGCGACGATCTGGCCGAGCGCAAGAACGAGATTTTTGAAATTCTGGGCGATCTCCAGAAAAAGATCTGCCGTAAGATCATTCTGGAAGAAGGCCGCCGCCTGGACGGGCGCCGGTTCGACGAGGTCCGCCCCATCAATTGCGAGGTCGGCTTCCTGCCCCGCCCCCACGGCAGCGCCCTGTTCACTCGCGGCGAAACCCAGGTATTGGGCGTACTGACCCTGGGCTCCGGCCAGGACGAACAGCGGGTCGAGACCCTCAGTGGGGAAGAATTCCGCCCATTTATGCTGCACTACAATTTCCCCCCTTATTCGGTGGGTGAGGTGCGGCGCATCGGTGGACCCAGCCGGCGGGATATCGGCCACGGCGGTCTCTCCACCCGGGCTCTGGAGCGGATCCTGCCGGACAAGGAAGATTTTGACTACACCATCCGCCTGGTTTCGGAGGTCCTTGAATCCAACGGCTCATCTTCGATGGGCACGGTCTGCTCGGGCACCATGGCCCTGATGGACGGCGGCGTGCCGATCAAGGCCCCGGTGGCCGGCATCGCCATGGGCCTGGTCAAAGAGGGCGACAATGTGGTCATTCTCTCCGACATTCTGGGCGACGAAGACCACACGGGCGATATGGATTTCAAAGTGGCCGGTACGGCCGAGGGTGTCACCGCATTGCAGATGGACATCAAGATTCTGGAGCTATCGCGCGACATCATGCAAAAAGCCCTGGAGCAGGCCCGCCATGGACGGCTGCACATCCTCGGGAAAATGCGTGAAGCCATCGCGACGCCACGCGAAAAAATCTCTCCCTATGCCCCGGCCATCCTTACGATGGAAGTTCATCCCGACAAAATTCGGGAAATCATCGGCCCCGGCGGAAAGACCATCCGCGCCATCCAGACCGAAACCAACACCCGGGTTGAAATCGACGACGCCGGTATCGTGAAAATCGCCGCCGTATCCAAGGAAGACGGCGATGCAGCCATGAAGATGGTCGAGGAAATCACCCAGGAACCTGAAATCGGCAAAATCTACGAGGGTACCGTGGTCAAAGTGATGGATTTTGGCGCCTTCGTCCAGATCCTACCCGGCACGGACGGACTCTGCCACATTTCCCAGCTGGCCACCCATCGGGTCAATAATGTTTCCGACATCGTCAAGGAAGGGGACCAACTGCGGGTCAAGGTGCTTGAAATCAACCGGGACGGCAAGATTCGGCTGAGCCATAAAGCGATTCTCGAAGAGGAAGGCAAACGCTCCCATGGCCACCGCCGTAAATAAAACGGTTCTGCCCAACGGGATCAAAATCCTGACCAAGCGAATGCCGCACGTGCATTCCGTTTCCATGGGGGTGTGGGTCAACGTCGGTGCGCGTGACGAAGCATTGCGCGAAAACGGCCTTTCCCACCTGATCGAGCACATGATCTTCAAAGGCACCCACCGACGCAGTGCCTACCAGATCGCCAAAGAGTTCGATGCCATCGGCGGGCAGACCAATGCCTTTACCGCTATGGAAAACACCTGCTACCATGCCCGGGTCCTGGAGACCCACCTGGACACCATGGTCGATATCCTGACGGACATCTTCCTGAATTCGGTCTTCGACGCCCGGGAGGTGGAACGCGAACGCCCGGTGATTCTTCAGGAAATCGGAATGGTTGAGGACAGTCCCGAGGAGTACGTTCACATTCTGAGCGGCCGCAACTTCTGGGGCGACAACCCCCTGGGCCGCTCCATTCTGGGCTCGCCCGAAAACATCGTCCGCTTCGACGACGAGGCCGTGCGCGGATTCTTCCAGCGCTGCTACCAACCTGAACGCATCGTGGTGGCCGCGGCCGGGCGAGTCGAACACCAGGCCTTGGTGGATCTGATCAGCCCCGCGTTTGCCGCCATTGCACCGGGCTGCGATTTCCCGAAGCGGACCACGCCCGATCCCCGCCCGCTGGTGGATGTCTGCCATCGCCAACTCGAACAGGCCCACATCTGTCTGTCCACACCCGGCATCGCCACCACCGATCCGCGCCGCTACGCCTTTTCGCTGATGAACACGATTTTCGGCGGGAACATGAGCTCCCGGCTCTTTCAGGAAATCCGTGAAAGCCGCGGATTGGCCTATTCGGTCTACTCCTATATCAGCTCCTTCGAGGACACCGGCATGTTCGGCGCCTATGCCGGCGTCGAGCCGGCCAAAGCCTTGGAGGTCACCGCCCTGATCATGGAGGGGCTGCGCCGACTGGCGAATGAGCCGGTCAGCGCCTCGGAGCTGCGGGACGCGCAGGAATACACCAAGGGCAGCATGCTGCTGGCGGCCGAAAACACGGATAATCAAATGGTGCGCCTGGCGCAGGGCGAAATCAATTTCGGTCGCCATATCCCGCTGTCCGACGTGGTTGCCCGCGTCGAGGCCGTGAGGGTGGAGGACATTCAGCGTCTGGCGGCCCGCCTTTTCCACGACGATCCGTTTGTCCTCACGGTACTGGGTCCCTTGACCGACAAGGAAGCCTTTTCGACGCTCGTGGCCTAACCCCACTGCAAGGTATACGATCCGATGCCGACTTCGACCCGATTGCCAACCCTTTCCTTTCAACGGCTGCGCGCCGAAGAGGACAGCGACATCCCGCTGCCCCGCTACATGACCCCCCAGGCCGCCGGCATGGACCTGCATGCCGCCGTCGGCCGTCCCCTAACCATCGCCTGCGGTGGCATTGCCCTGATTCCAACCGGATTCGCCATGGCCCTGCCCCCGGGCTTCGAGGGCCAGATCCGCCCCCGCAGCGGGCTGGCCGTGAAATACGGTGTCGGCCTGATCAATTCTCCCGGGACGATCGATAGCGACTACCGCGGGGAAATCAAAATCCCCCTGATCAACCTTGGGGATGCGCCCTACACGGTCCGACGCGGGGACCGCATCGCCCAGATGGTGATCCAGAAAGTTTACCGCGCCCAACTGCAAGTCGTGGAATCGCTCGATACGACGTCGCGCGACACCGGAGGCTTCGGCCATACGGGCGTGCGCTAATCCAATAGGGACTGCGAGGGTTCCCCCGGGCGACCCACGCCCGGCAGCCCAGCCATGACAGACACCGACCACGATATCCGCTTCTGCGCGCTGGCCAGCGGCAGCCGGGGCAACGCCATCTACCTGGCTGCCGGTGAAAACGCCGTGTTGATCGACGCCGGTCTTTCGGGCCGTGAAATCGAGAAACGGCTCCGCCAGCAAGACCTCGACCCCCGTCGCATAGCGGCCATTCTCGTCACCCATGAACACGCGGATCATGTTCGCGGCGTCGGTGTTCTGGCGCGGCGCTTCCAGCTTCCGGTTCACATGAGCGCCGCCACTCACAGGGTCATCGGGGACAGCCTCGGCCGTCTGCCCGCCTGTTGCCATTTTCAGCCTGGCGCGGGCTTCCGCATCGCGGATTTCCATATTCACCCGTTTGCACTTTCGCATGACGCCGCGGACCCGGTCGGGTTCACGATCGCCTGCAACGGTCGGCGCATCGGATTGGCCACCGATTTGGGCTTGGCCACCGGCCTTGTGGAAGAACACCTCAAGGGCTGTGATCTCCTTCTGATCGAAGCCAACCATGATCAGGCCATGCTAATCGAAGGCCCCTACCCCTGGCATTTGAAACAGCGCATCCGCAGCCGTAACGGCCATCTGTCGAATTCGGCCGCAGGCGAGCTGCTGGCCCGCGTCGCCCATCCCAACTTGCGCCAAGTTGTTCTGGGACATTTGAGCGAAACCAACAACTCGCCCCGAATCGCTCACCAGACGGTTCTCCAGGCTCTGAATCAATATGCCATCCCCGTCCATATCGCTCGCCAGGACCACAGCAGCCCCGTCTTCCACCTCCATTCCTAACAAATTTGAAATCCTTATGATAATTTTTTCAGGTTCTCACCGCGTCTTTTCACCACATATAGTGGCATCGTATTTTCCTGTGCACAACAGAAGGGATTCCTATGGTGATACTCAAACAATTTCTAAACAAATTCAATGGGTCGCAGATCACATTTGGTTGAACTGCCGGTGTTTTTATGCTACCTTTTCGAGTTACGACCGCCATAATAAATGGTTCATCTGATCGTTGCAGGGCCGCCCAATAATGAACTCGACATCGCACTGATCGACCGGTGGAAGGAAAGGCTTGGATGATGGAGCGGGCTTATCGCGAAACCTCTGAAATGCTGCCGCCTGCGGAAACGAAGAATGACAACGATCACAAGACGGAAGGAACCCCGGATCTGACGCCGGCACGTCCTCGACCCAAAAGACCGCGCTACGGCCGTTCGTACCTGATCAACAAGCTCAACTTTATCAACTTTCAGAACGGCACCATCCAGGTGGTGCTCACGCACCACCGCTTCGACCAGACCACCATCTGCCCCGCCAGTCCCCAGCCCTGCGAGGGCCGGCGACTGGTTTGCCGCTGGTCGGCCCCCCAACCCTCGGCCGCGCTGCTCGAGAATTATCGTTTCAGCGCCCTTTTCATCAACGACGGCCGGCACGCCCTAAAAGTCGCGCCGCGGGTCCTGCGCATGGACGGCGAGGGGATTGAACTCGAACTGCCGGAGGAATGCCGTGAGGTGGCCAATCGCCGCGATGTGCGCTATGCCTGCGACCGGATTCCGGTCCAGGTTATACAGAACAGCATGCTGTTCCGGGGCGTGCTGCTTGAGTTCAGCACCCGTGCGTTTCGCATCGCCCTGACGGTTGCGCCGCCGCAGACCTTTCATTGCCTGGATCATGCCAAGCCGCTGGCCCTGATCGTTTTTGACGGCGACGAGCTCGTTTTCGCGGGTGATTTCACCATCCTAAAAAGCGACGGCGGGCGCACCGAGCGAAAATTTGTCCTCGAGCCCGAAATCAAGGCCATTCAGCGTTACAATGCCAAAGTTTACCGCAGCAAGCGGGTCGAGCTGAAACCGGCCCCCAACATCGTTTTCCGCCACCCGCTCAGCCGCCAGACCGTCACCCTCAAGGTCCTGGACCTTTCCGGCTCCGGGCTCTCGGTATCCGAGGGCGCCGGGCAATCGCTGCTGCTTCCCGGCATGATGTTGAACGAGGTCGAACTCCTTTTTGCCGACAGCCTCGCACTTTACTTCAAGGCCCAGGTGCTCTACCGCAACCCCAAACGCGGCGAAGACGGCACCGGCGATGTCGTCAACGGACTGGCCATCATCGACATGGCCAGCAGCGACCACCTCAAACTGCTCTCCCTGCTGCAACAGGCTGAAAATCAGAATGCCTATATCAATTCGCGCATCGAGTTGGACGCCCTGTGGGACTTCTTTTTCGAAACCGGTTTCATCTACCCCAAGAAATACGCATTTATTCAAGCCAATAAGGAGACCATCAAGGAAACCTACTGGAAGCTGTACACCCAGAATCCGACCATTGCGCGCCACTTCATCTACCAGACCCAGGGGCGCATCATGGCCCACATGGGTATGGTACGCCTGTACGAGAATGCCTGGCTGATCCACCACCATGCCGCCCGCAAGCGCTCCCTGGTTCACGCCGGTCTTACGGTTCTCAACCAGATTGGGCACTTCATCTACGATTCCCATCGGCTGTATTCGATGCACATGAAATACCTGATGTGCTATTTCCAGCCCGAAAACAATTTCCCCAACAGCGTCTTCGGCGGCTTTGCCCGCTACATCAACGACCGTTCCTGCTGCTCGATGCACGATTTCGCCTACTTTCACCTGCCGGCACCCGAGGCGGCCGATAGCGGCCTGCCCGACGGCTGGGCGCTCGACCACGGCAACGCTTCCGACATGGAGGAAATCGGGCACTGGTACCGGCACCAGATCGGCGGGCTGATGCTGGACTGCCTGGATCTGGACACCCAGATGTTTGCCTCGGCGGAACTGGCCGAGGAATACCGACGCCACGGTTTTGCCAAAGAACGGCTGCTGTTGAGCCTGCACCGGAACAACCGCGTTCAGGCCTGTATCATCATTCACCGCACCGACATCGGGCTCAACCTGTCGGACCTCACCAACTGTGTCAAGATCCTGCTCATCGACAAGCGCCACATGAGCCGTAAGATTCTTCTGAAAAGCCTCCGGCTCCTTTACCAAAAATACGCGCTGAACCCGGATATGCCGGTTCTCCTCTTTCCCAGCAATTTTGCCGAGCAGACCGCCATCCCCGTGGAAAAGAACTACAACCTCTGGATCCTGAATACGCGTCACTCTGACAAGTATTTCGGCTTTCTGGGTAAAATGTTTAAACTCGCAGGCAAATGATGTTGAACCTTTTCCCCCGGCGCATCGATATTCCCACTTCCGCCGAGACACCGGCGGATGCGGACGACCATGCCCGTTCGAAGGCCGCCCCCGCAACGCACGATACGGGAGAAGCGCACCCCCGATCGATGGAAGATGCCCCGCTGTACAACAGCCGGATCATCGACAACTACATCAAGCTGATCAAATTCAAATACCCCTGGATCGATGCCACCGCGATCCTGAACCACGCCGGAATGACCAGCTACGAGGTGGCCGATCAGGGGCACTGGTTCACCCAGCGGCAAATC
>CAYMAR010000061.1:9892-13276 GCA_964388465.1 uncultured Desulfobacteraceae bacterium | reverse complement strand
ATTGTGGTCGGCCTGGGGACGGTGGGGGCGGCCACCTGCCTGGCCCTGGCACGTCAGGGCGTTAACGTACAGGGCATCGACGCGTTCGACCCGCCCCACACGCGCGGCAGCCATCACGGCCTGTCTCGCAGCATCCGGCGGGCCTATCTGGAGGGTACGGTTTATGTCCCCATGGTGCTGCGGGCCTGGGAGCAGTGGCGCCGTCTCGAGCGGGATACGGGTCTGGAACTCCTGGTCACCTCCGGCAATCTGACCATCGGTCCCGCGGACGGGCCGGCGGTATCCGGTTTCCTGGCCAGTGCACGGGCCTACGACATTCCCCATACTTTCCTCACGGCGGCTGAAGTCGGCCGCCGCTGGCCACAGTTGGTCGTGCCCCCGGGGCTGGTTGCGGGACTGGAAACCGAGGCGGGCATCCTGCACGCGGAACGCTGCATCGCCGCATTGCTGGATCAGGCGCGCAAAGCCGGTGCCGTCCTGCGGGTCAACGAACGCGTTCGGCGCTGGCAGGTCTGCCGCCACGGTATCCGTGTCACGACGGATCGAGGGGTCTATGAGACCGGTCGATTGCTGCTGGCGGCCGGAGCCCGCAATCCTCGACTGCTCGAGCGGCCGTCCAACCCGCTCTCGACCAGACGGGTGGCCGTGCACTGGATTGATCCGCCGCCCGGCGATGACTTCCGGCACGGCAGTCTGCCGGTCAATTTCTGGCAGCTGCCGCCGGACGGGGGTGATGCCGGCCAGGGTTTCCGCGAGTTCTACTGCCTGCCGGAGTTCCCCCCCGGTGCCGGGGTGAAGGTCGCTGCCCACAACAACCTGGCAATCTGTGATCCGGACCGCCTCCAGCCCTTGGTCACGGAAGACGAGCGCTGCGCGTGCGCCGGCTTTCTGAAAACCTGTCTGCCCGATTTGGTGCGGCGACCGGCCAGAAACGCCATCTGCTTCTACACCCAGACGCCCGATGGTGAATTCTGGCTGGGCCCCTTTCCGGAACAGCCGGGTGTGTTGGTCTGCGCACTGGCCGGGCACGGTTTCAAATTCGCACCGGTGCTGGGCGAAATCCTGGCCGACCTGCTCACCGATCGTGCGCCGGCTTACGATCTCAGCCGCTTTGCGATCAACCGTTTCGACCCGGAGCGTTGAGGCCCGGTCAAACCTGGAAAGGACCACATCGCCCATGCTGCCGGAGCCGCAGGCCCGATTCGAACGGCAGGCCCAAATGCTGGCCAACCGGGTTCGTAAACGCTTCAAGCATCTGCGCAAGCGTTTCGCGCGCCGCAATATTGAGGTGTTCCGGCTGTACGACTGGGATATTCCGGAGATCCGCGCCGTGGTGGACTGGTACGACGGCCATCTGGTCATCGGGGAATACACCCGCAAACAGACGGTGCCCGAATGGTTGCCCTTCATGGGCCGGGCCGTGGCCGAGGCGCTGGGCGTGCCCGGCGGCAAGGTGCATCTCAAGGCGCGCCGAGCCGGCCGGCAGGGCGGCCGGCGGTATGAACGCATCGATCACACCGACTGCAAGATCATCGTCAGCGAGGGGGATTTGCGGTTTTTCGTCAACCCTTACGACTTCGTGGACACGGGACTCTTTTCCGACCACCGCGACACACGCCAGATGGTGGGTGCAATGGCCGCGGGTCGCGATTTCCTCAATCTTTACTGCTATACGGGTACCTTTACCTGCTATGCCGCCAAGGGCGGGGCGCGCACGACGCTGTCGGTGGACCGCGCCGACAGCGCCCTTCGCTGGGCGCGTCAGAACCTGGAACTCAATCAAATTCCGCTCGGCAACCATACGTTGGTCCAGATGCACGCCCTCGATTTCCTGACCAAAGCGCGGAAGGGCGGTTACACTTGCGACCTGGCCGTGGTGGACCCGCCGTCCTATTCCACGACCCGCGTGGACGGCGAACAATTCGATATCGCCCGTGACCATCCCCGGCTGCTCGAGGCGGTCATTGCCGTAATGCGCCCCGGCGGCACGGTTTTTTTTTCCACCAACCACCAGAATTTCCGTCCGCGCCTGACGGGGCTTGCGTCAAGGGCGATCGAGGAAATCACGGATCAGACGATTCCCGAAGACTACATTCGCAAACGTGCGCCGATCCACCGCTGCTGGCGGATAGCGGTGTGAGTCTCTCAGACCGCTATCCCGGTCGCCGCCCACGCCAGGGCGGCATACCGGGCGGCTTTGCCTGCCGCCACCAGGAGGATGAACCGCCCCAGGGGAACTTTGAGGAGGCCGCCCACGAAGCACAGGGGATCGCCCACGACAGGGGCCCAGGCCATCAGCAGCGACCAACTGCCCCAGCGCCCGTACCAGCGCTCGGCCCGCCGGCGGTCGCGCGCATCGATCCTGAGCCAGCGCTGCAGGATGTAAGGGCCGCCCCAGACACCCAGCGCCCAGGTCGTCATGGCGCCAAGGGTGTTGCCCAGGGTCGCGATGCCCACCGCGGCGCCGGGATCGACGTTTTGAACGACCAGCGCAACCAAAAGCCATTCGGAGGCCACCGGTAAAATCGTTGCCGCCAGAAAGCTGACCAGCAGGAGCGCCGGGAGCCCCCAGTCCACCAAAAAGATTTCCATCTCCGTCCTGACGCCAGCGCCGGGCCCTCAAAGGACTTGTTCGTGTTCATTGTCGCGGCTAAGGCCCATGCGCAAAAGTGGCCGCGAATTGACGGGGGGCAATGAAGAGGATAGGATTAGAAACCCGCGAGCAAACACCCAATACAAGGAACGGCGATTGAAGCCCTATCTTTTCCGCGTCCGCGCAACCCCCCGCCGCCATCACCCCCAGGCTGACGAATTGGCCGGGGCCTACGTCCACGTCTGGGTGCTCGACAAAGATTTCGAGACGGCCCGGGAGCGCGTGGCCCCTTTCCTGGCCGACGGCCATTGGCGGATCGAGGAGTGGCTGAACGAATTCCGGATCACCGAGGCGCAACTCGAGAAACTCAACGCGTCGGAAACGGCCAACTATCAACGGGCCCTCGACGCTGGCATCTCAGCCGATTTTCATTCCTGGAAAGCTTCCTGAGCGCCCATCCGGCAGGGTCTTGGGGGTCGGTTGCCGGCAACGCCTCCGGACCGCCGGGTCGGGCCTTGTCAAACCAATCCAAAGCGTTTGAGCATGAAATCCAAAAAGCCGTCGTCGTCGAGCTGCGTGCGCTTGCCGATGAACTCCCCGCTCAAAGGTCCGGCCGTGCAGGCGGCCCGCGGATTTTCGGCGGCCACGGCCTCGAGGACCAGGTCGGCGATCAGTTTCGGATCGGCGGCCGTGCGCGTGGCGAATATGTCGTCCATGGCCTTGCGGGCCCTGTCGTAGAAGGGTTTGTATTCTTCGGCGGTGCGGGCCATGACATCTCCGGTCATGCGGGC
>CAYMAR010000061.1:6054-9792 GCA_964388465.1 uncultured Desulfobacteraceae bacterium | reverse complement strand
TAATCGTGGCCCGGCCAGACGACGGTATCTTCGGGCAATGCCATCAGGCGCCGGATGGATGCCCCCAGGGTGGGACGGTCGCCGCCGGGCAGATCGGTGCGGCCGCTGTCGCCCACGAAGAGGGTGTCGCCGGTAAAAAGATGGCCTTCGGTATACAGGCAGATTCCGCCGGGGGTGTGGCCGGGTGTGTGGATCACCTCGACGGACAGCTCACCGACCTGGAGCCGGTCGCCGTCGGACAGAAGGCCGTCGGTCCGAATGCCGCCGGCGTCGGCGGCGTGGATCAGGATCCGGGCACCGGTCCGGGCCTGGAGTGCCGCGTTGCCCGCCGTGTGGTCGCCGTGACCATGGGTGTTGAGGATGATTTCGATGCTCAAACCTTCGCTGCGGGCCGCCGACAATATCTTGTCGACATCGCCGCCGGGGTCGATCACCATCGCTTTGCGGGTTTCAGTGCACCCGACCAGATAGCTGAAATTGTCCATAGCGCCGACTTCGAGTTGCCGGATGATCATGGGGGCTCCTTACATTTGCAATTGGCTTGGTTTGCTTGCAAGCGGGTTTGCATGCCACGGTAGCGCGTTCACGATTTTCTTTATTAAATTATGTCCGCCGGTGCAACCGGCGGCGGCAATCTGACCGCCTATCCGTAAACGGAATTTCATGGTACGGTAATTGCTAATTTAGATCCCACATGTCAAACCATACCATGCGACAAGGAAGTGCCCTTATGACGCGTTCAAAAACATTGCGGCTGGCCGCCCTGGTGCTGGTCGGCATCCTCATGGGGCCGTCGATCCCATCGGCTGCGGAGGACTTTCCCGCTTACGAAGCCATTCAACCCAATGTGTCCTTTTGGATAACGATTTATGCGCAGCACCCCACCACCCGGGCGGTCGTTCATGACAGCGTCGACTTGGGCGTTGTTTACGACGTGATCAAGCTCAAGCCGCACAATATGCCCGGGGCGCGCAAGATCAACCGCCAGCGCATGAAACGTGCCCGGGCGCATTACCGCGAACTGTTGAACCGGCTGGCCGCCGATCCCCGGACCCAAAATCCCGAAGCCCGGCGGGTGGCGGCGCTTTTCGGCCCGGATGCCGGCGTCAAGACGTTTCGACGCGCGGCTGGTCGGGTGCGCTGCCAGATCGGCCAGAAAGACCGCTTCCGGGCCGGCCTGGTCCGCTCCGGGGCCTATATCGATGAAATCCGCACGATCCTCAAATCCTATGGCGTGCCCGAGGATCTGGCCTATCTGCCCCACGTGGAGTCATCCTTCAACCCCAAGGCCTACAGCAAATTCGGCGCGGCCGGCATCTGGCAGTTCATGCGTTCCACCGGCAAGCGGTTCATGACCGTCGGTTATGAAATCGACGAGCGCCGCGATCCCATCCGGGCCACTCATGCCGCCGCCCGGCTTCTCAAGGAAAACCACGACCGGCTGGGCAGCTGGCCGCTGGCCATCACGGCTTACAATCACGGTGCATCCGGCGTCGGGCGTGCCAAGCGCCAACACGGCGATTACCCGAGCATCTTTCGCCATTACCGCAGCCGCACGTTCAAGTTCGCCTCGCGCAATTTCTATTCGGAGTTTCTGGCCGCCCGTCAGGTGGCTGTCAACCGGCACCAATATTTTGACGCTCTCGTCCCGGATAAACCCGTGCCGACGCAAACCGTGGCCCTAAAAGGCTATGCCCGATTCGACGATCTCTGCCGGCATTTCGGCGTTTCGCCCGCGTCGCTGCGGGCGCTGAATCTGGCGCTGCGTCCTCCGGTGATCGACGGGCAGAAATACGTTCCCAAGGGCTATCATCTGCGCCTCAAAGCACGGCTGGGCACCGAAAACGCGTGGGCCGCCATTCCGGCGAGCCTTTATCATTCGGCTCAGAAACCCAGCCGGTTCTACACGGTGCAGCGCGGTGACACCGCCGGCCGGATTGCCCGCACCCACGGGGTCAGGCTCTCAGACCTGATTGCCGCCAACAATTTGAATCGCCGGGCCACGATCTATCCCCGGCAGACCCTGCGGCTGCCCCTGCCGGATGAGAATGTGGCGGTCAAACCGCCCCCGAAGCCGCCCACCCTGGTGGCGGCCCGCCAAACCGCGTCCCCCGCGCCGCCACCGGCCGCTGCCCAAACCTCCCCGCTGCCGCCTGCGCCGCCCGAACCGTCGGCGTCCGCGAGCGCACCTGTTGAGCCCGACGAAATGCCTCGTCCCGTCCTGGCCTCTGTCGTACCGCTGCCGCCGTCCGAAACCGAAGGGACGGCCAAAGCGGCGGCCGAGGCATCGGCGGTTCCCAGCGCCGAGATCGTGGCGGCCGATCTGCGCTTCGAGCGCATCAGCACGCACAAGGGGCAGACCGTGGGCATTCTCGCCGTGGAGGTGGAGGAGACCCTGGGGCATTATGCCGAGTGGGCCGGCGTGCGCACCCAGGTGATTCGGCGGCTCAACGGTCTGCCTTACGGTCGCACCCTGCACCTGCACCAGAAGGTGCGGATACCGCTTGGGCGTATCACCCACGCGGCCTTCGAAGAGCAGCGCTACGAGCATCACAAGCGCCTGCAGGAGGATTTCTTCGCGGCCTATCGGGTCAGCGAACTGGAAGCTTACCGTGTCCGGCGCGGCGAGAGCTACTGGTCCCTGTGCCGGGAGAAATTCGATATTCCCCTCTGGTTGCTGAAGCACTACAATGCCGATGTCGACCTGGCGGATTTGCACGTTCGGCAGAAATTGATGATCCCGGTGATCGAAAAGACGGACGCTGGCGATCCCGCCACGGTCGCGCCCGACACGCCCGAAGGGAAACCTGTCGAGGGGTAGAGGGGGGCTGATCGTACACCGGATGCGGCCATGTCCGGCCGCCCGAGCGCCTCAAATACCGACATGAAGGTGCCAAGCATGACTGTATCCCGGATTCACCGACGGCTGGCCCTGATCCTGGGGGGACTTGTACTGCTCGGAACCGCCGGCCCCGATGCCCTCGCCGGGGCGCCAGCGGGCACCAGCCGTTTCTTCCACACCGGCGACGGCTGGATCCATATGGCCAGCCGCAAAAATGGCGCCGTTTTCACCGGGCGCTACCGTCGCGCGGACGGTCGTTACGACCCGGAGGCGCTCAAGGCGCTTCATCGTGTTTTCGATGCGCCCTATCGGCCCGAGCGTCCCCTCATATCGCTGCGGCTGATCGAATATCTGGACCATCTCGAAGACGCCATGAAGCCGGGCGCCCGCATCACGATCACCTCGGGTTATCGCAGCCCGGCCTACAACCGCCAGGTGCGCCAGGGCGGTGGGCTGGCCGCCCAAGCCAGTCTGCACCAGTACGGAATGGCCGCGGACCTGGTGATGGCGGGCGTGCCGTCCCGGGAAATCTGGGAGCGCGTGAAGACGCTTCAATTCGGCGGCACCGGCTATTACCAGGGCGAGAGTGTGCACATCGACGTGGGCCCGGCAAGATCCTGGGACCAGAACACCTCGGGGGTGGGCACCGGTATCTCGGATGACAACCAACTGATCGGTCTGGTGACAGACTACGATGTCTACCCTCAGGAGAGCGTCGTCATCCTGCGGTTTATCCGCATGACCGCCTTTCCGATCGGCGTCGCGGCTGGTTTTGAATTGCGCCGCTGTTCGCCCGCCGGCGCGATCCTGGCGGCGCACCCCTTCCAACCGCAATTCGACGTGCCGACAGCGGGTGACTGTCTGCACCTGGCCGACATCGACCAGATGGCCTACAT
>CAYMAR010000061.1:0-5954 GCA_964388465.1 uncultured Desulfobacteraceae bacterium | reverse complement strand
GGATCGGTCGCAGGCTCGCGAAGGTCAAGTAAAACGCCAGGATGGCGATAACCTACCCAACGATGATCGAATGCCGCTGAAGTTCGCCTGAGGTCGGGTTGTGGATCCAATCGCTGCCCCGTTTTCGCCGACCGCCATCTCCTCTTGAAATTCGATCCCATTCGGCCGGCCGAGGTGTGATGATGAGCGCATTAAAAGTTTTTATCACCCGTGAAGGCCGGGCAACCTTCGTGTGCCCGGAATGCGAGCGGTCCCGCACGGTGGACGTGTCCCGCAACGCGAAACTGGCGCGCGCGTCTCGCGTGCGGGTCAAATGCCCCTGCGGGTATCATTATCCAGTCATCCTCGAGCGGCGCCGGTTTTTATCTGGCCAGCTGAATCAGTTTTCTTCGAGTGTTTGCACATGCCGGCGGGTCAGCTTGCGCATGGCGCGCGACAACCCCGCGGGGGCGGCGAGAATTGCGCGGTAGGTCTCAAGCGCCCCGGAACGATCGCCCTGCCATTCCAGATTGCGGGCCAGGCGGAAGCGGGCAACGAAATCCTGCGGCCGGCAGCGCAGGGCGTCCGTGAGGCTCGCGGCCGCCGCTCCGGGGTCCCCCGCCTGTTCGTGCAGGCGCGACAGGATGATCTGCAGGGCAAAATCCAAATCCGCATCCTTCCGCTGCGCCAGCCTTTCTTTCAAAGCCATGATCTCACCGGGCGCCGACGCCGCCTCGACCTGCGCGACGATTTCGGGGCTGAGTTTGTCTGCAACCTGCTGGCGGGCGAAGACGGCCTGGCGCTGGACGTGAAATTCGAACTCGGACCGGCAGTCGGCGAGGCTCGGGAAATAATGGGACCGGGCCATGGGCAGCAGGATCGCGATTACCGCGGCGAGCAGCAACAGGCCCATCGGTTCGACCCGTCCGCTGGTCAGCATCAGGTAGACCACGATGCAGGCCGCCGTGAAGGCCAGCAGCGCGATGGCGGCGAGCACCAGCCCCTTCTTGAGAGTCATGGCGTGTTGTTCTCCCGGTCGGTGGCCGCCGTGGAGGCTTCGATCCGTCGGGCGAGCGCCTGAAAACGCCGGGCTTCGTGCGCATGCCCCTGCCGGCTGTAGATGTGGGCCACCCGCGTGTAACAATGGGCCGCCCGGCTGGGGATCTCCCGGGCCAGGATGAGGTACATTTCCAGCAGGGCGGTATCCCGTGCGCCCTGCTCGAAACGCAACTCGGCATACTCATACCGGATCGGGGGGGCGGTACGGGGGGTGCAACGCCCGCCGTTGTCGACGAGCAGACCGTAGAGCTCGAGCGCTTCCTGGGTTTCATTCAAATCCCGGTAGACCCGGGCCAGGCGGTGGGCCATTTCGGATTCCCAGCCATAGGTGTCTAGGAAATGGCGGTAATGGTCGCGGGCCGCTTCGAGTCGGCCGGCACGTTCGAAGGTGGCGCCCTCAAGGCCGGCGGCGGCGCGCGATGCGGCCAGTTCGGGCGGCAGCCCAGCCAGCAGTTGGAGCACGTGATCGAAATCCCCCTGGTCCCAATGGATCTCGCATAGCAGCCGGTAGGCGGGCAGCGCATCCGGATGGTGCCGGAGGTAGCTCGTAAGCAGGCGGCGGGCCTCGGTGGAACGGTCCAGGTTCACATAGGCCGTGGCCAATTCGAGGGCGATGTGGCTGTCCGGTCGATCGGCCTGGGCGTGGGCCTCTTCGAGGAGCCGGGCCGCGCGGGCGAAATCCCCACGGTTGAGGGCGCAATACCCGCGTTTGAATGTTTCGCCATAATTCCGATAGGCCCGGCGGATGGCATCGGGCAGTGTATGGCACAGGGCGATGAAATACTCGTCGTCCGCACTTCCGGACCGCCGCCCGCCAGGATCGTTCGGGCGAACAGGGGAGGTACCCGGCGAAGCGTCGTCGATTGGCATACCTCCAAGGGCTGCATGCGCATTGAGCTGCCGTGTCCATGCGTTTCGATCGCCCGGGTCGGCACTGACCTCGATCGCCAGCACCAGCATTTCCCGGGCCTCTTCCAAAAATCCACCTTCCAGAAGATCCTCGGCGCTTCGGCGGTGTTCGCGGGCCAGGGCGTTGCGGCAGCGGCGAATTTTGGTTTCCAGGCGGCGCCTGGCGTCGACATCGGCGCCGGGGCGCCGGGTCAGTTTGACCAGGGCGTTTTCGTAGCCGAGTTTGGCCTCGCCCCAGCGTTCGGCAGCGAGCAGGCGGTCGGCTTTCTGCTCCAGCTTTGCCGGAGCCCTGGCGGCCAGCCGTTCCAGCAGGGACATGGATCCGTT
Organism: uncultured Desulfobacteraceae bacterium; assembly: GCA_964388465.1. GTDB lineage: Bacteria > Desulfobacterota > Desulfobacteria > Desulfobacterales > UBA5852 > JABZFP01. The sequence continues at coordinate 3,680 of CAYMAR010000061.1, read as the reverse complement.
CTCCAAGCTTGCGGTTTCGGGCGCATGGGCGGTCAATATCCCGTGCTATCAATCCCGCAGGGGGATTGCAAGGCGGTCGCCGCCGGCCTCCGGAAGACGGTAAGAACTGGAAATGACAAACTTTAGACTTATGTTAATAATTGCTTTATATTAATATGAATCATTTCAAATACGTCGTTCAGTCAAGCGCCCGCTTTATAGGCAGAGGTCAGCCAATTCAGACGATTCATCCTAAAAAGTGCAGTCGTCGATATGCGCTGCGGGCGCCTTTACCATGGGGGAGGAAAAAAATGGAGGAATCTATGGAAGTGGGGCAACCGATCGAGTTTGTCGTTGGGGAAACATACGAAAACGAAAAGGGCCCCTTCAAAGTCCTTTCCATTGAACGCAACACCATGGTCATCGAATGGGAAAGTGGCGAATCGATAGAGACGACGGTCAGTTTTCAACGCCGTATCCAGGAGCGACGGCTTTGGGAGCGTCAAATGAAGGAAAAAAAGGCGGCCGCATCGAGCAGCAAGGCGCGCGGTGCTTCGGGCCGCAAAGCGGGATCCACCTTTGAAGGCTTCCGCCTCGAGGATTTCAAAAAAGCCATCAGCCGTACCCCTTGGCGCAGCCGCAGTCAGTTCGGCGGCGCCGTAACGGCGCGGCTGCAGTCATCACGGATGAATTTCAATTCTTGGGCGGCCAAACGCCGCAACGAGGTCCACTGGGCCGACAGCGACCACTGGAAAAAAAAGCGTGTGGATTATCCGGCCAAGTTTTTTGCCCGCGCCGACGAGGATACCCTGGCATGGGGTTTTTACATCGAACGTCCGGAGGCCGGACGCGAGCCTTCACCGGATTGGGACCGGTTTATCGCCTGGCTGCGCGATGACCAGAACGAGCATTGGCTGCTGAACGTCGCCCGGGAGCAGAATCTCGTTGTTTATGATGCCCACCGGCGCAGTTTCGACGGCTTTATCGAGCCGGGTGATGGTCAGTGGCATTTGAATGGCGACGCCGCCGCAAGTTCAAAGCTGCGTCTGATCGAGCTGATTGATCAATGCCCCTCAGATACGTGGCTCGATCTGATGATTGCCAAGCGTATTCCTAAAGGCGAAGCGATTGAGAAAGGTCGGGATATGGCGGTCGATGTCGCCGCGCTTATCGGTGAGCTGTTTCCGCTCTACGAGGCTGCCGCGGTGCATTGATGCATACACGCTTCATCGTGATGTGAATTCGTGGTTACAGGCGAATTATCCAGCGCATGCCGTAGGACAGGAGCAGCGTGGCCGCAATCCCGCCGACCCATAGCAGCAGAAACCATCCCCACTGGCGTTGTTTTTTAGTAAGCGGTTTCATGCGTCGCTTTCCCCCGGAAGAGGTAATAGCAGTAGGCCGTGTATCCCAAAACCATCGGCAGCAGGAACACGGTGCCGATCAGCAGCAGGGACTGGGATTCCGGTGCGGCGGCGGCCTCGCGGAAGGTGACGGCCGTCGGCACGATCCAGGGCCAGAGACTGATGGCAAGACCCATATAACTGAGGAAGAAGACGCCGATACTTAAAATAAAGGGTCGAATTTCCCTGCCTCTGTGCAAATCTATCCAGATAATGACAAAAAACAGCCCGGTAAGAAAAGGTACCGGGAGCAGGTAGAAGAAATTGGGAAGGCTGAACCACAGGGCCCTCACGGTAGCATCCATCACAGGCATACTGATGCTGACCACGGCGATGAATAGCCCGACGTAACCGAGGACGTAGGACGCTGAGCGACGGGCCCACAATTGGGTTTCACCGTCGGTTTTCATTACCAGCCAGGTACTGCCCAAAAGCGCATAGCCGAACACGAGCGCAACGCCCACCATGATGCTGTAGGCGTCAACCCATTCAAAGGCCCCGCCGGCATAACGCCGTCCCTCGACCGAGATGCCCTGAACGACCGCCCCTAAGACGACGCCCTGCATGAAGGTTGCCGTCAGCGATCCGAAATGAAAGGCGTAGTCCCAGATGCGACGTGATTTCCCACTGGCCTTGAAACGGAACTCGAAGGCCACGCCTCTGAAAATGAGCCCCAGCAGCATGAGAATGATCGGAATGTAAAGCGCCGGCATGAGAATGGCGTAGGCCAACGGGAAGGCTGCAAAAAGCCCTCCGCCGGCCAGCACGAGCCAGGTTTCGTTGCCGTCCCAGAAGGGTGCGATGGAGTTCATCATGCGGTCGCGGCATTGGTCGGTGGGGGCGAACGGGAAAAGGATGCCGACACCCAGGTCGAACCCATCCAGGATGACATACAACAGCAAAGCCGTCGCAATCAGGCCGTACCAGATGAGAGGAAGGTCTAAAAAGGCCTCGAAGTTAAGCATGACCACCTCCCTCGCCGGCGACCAGCTTGGTCACGATCGGCGGCTTTTTGACGCCATGGGCGCCGTAAGCCTCTTCTTCCGAAGCCGGGCCCTTGTTTATCAGGTGTAGAATATAATAGACACCGGCACCAAATACGAACGCGTAGGTAATCACGAATGCGGTGAGTGATATGGCGATGTAGGATCCCGCCACTGGTGAGACCGCTTCACTCGTGCGCATCACCCCGTAAACAATGTAGGGCTGACGGCCGATCTCCGTGACGAACCAGCCCGCCAGCACCGCCACAAAGCCCGAGGGTGCCAGCGCCATGCACCAATACTGAAACCAGCGGGTGTCGAAGAGCCGCTTGCGAAAATGGAGTACCAGCGCGATGGCACCGGTCAGGATCATCAACATGCCGATGCCGACCATCACGCGGAAGCTCCAGAAGACCCAGGCCACCGGTGGGCGTTCCTCCTTGGGCCAGTCCTTGAGGCCTTTGACCTCGCCGTCCAAGTCATGCGTCAGAATGAGGCTCGTCAATTTAGGGATTTCGATAGCCCAGCGGTTTGTCTCGTTCTCCTGGTCCGGCCAGGCGAAAACGGTCATCGGGGCGCCCTTCTGGGTTTCCCACAGACCCTCCATGGCCGCTACCTTGGCGGGCTGATGCTCGAGCGTGTTGAGGCCGTGCAGATCGCCGAGGACCAGCTGGGTGGGGGCGACGAATATGGCCATGATCATGGCCATGCCGAGCATGACCCGGGCATGCTTTACGTGCCGGCCGCGCCAGAGATAAAACGAGGCGACGCCGCCGACGACAAAGGCGGTGGTGAGGTACGCGGCCACCGTCATGTGGGCGAAGCGATAGGGAAAGGATGGGTTGAAGATCACGGCCAGCCAGTCGGTGGGATAAAACAACCCGTCTTCAGCGACCCTGAACCCTTGGGGCGTCTGCATCCAGCTATTGGCAGACAAAATCCAAAAGGCCGAGATCAGTGTCCCCACCGCCACGATCACGGTCGAGGCAAAATGCATTCGCGGGCTGACACGGTTCCATCCAAAGAGCATTACACCCAGAAACGATGCCTCCAAGAAAAAGGCCGTGAGCACTTCATACCCTAAAAGGGGTCCCAGCACGTTGCCGGTGCGGTCGGCGAATTCGGACCAGTTGGTTCCAAACTGGAAACTCAAAACCACGCCCGACACGACCCCCATACCGAAGGCCACCGCAAAGATTTTGACCCACATTTTGTAGATTTCAGCATAGATTTGTTTGCCCGTTCGCAACCAGCGCCATTCGAGAACGGCCAGCCAACTGGCCAGCCCAATCGTAAAAGCCGGAAATATGATGTG
>CAYMAR010000060.1:0-13712 GCA_964388465.1 uncultured Desulfobacteraceae bacterium | reverse complement strand
ATGGAAGCCAGCTGCAGATCCGATTTGATTTCCGCATACACGAACTCGAAGCCTTCGATGGACAGGGGCGAGCCGGTGGAGAGCAGCGCCCGCAGGGGCTTCAGATCGTAATCCGCCCGCGGTTTGGCGCCCGCGGCCTGCAGGGCGGCGATATAGCCGGCGCTGGTGCCGAACACCGTGATGCCCTCCTCGGCGGCCAGTTCCCAGAGCGCGCCCGGATGGGGGTGAAAGGGGTTGCCGTCGAAGAGCACCAGGGTCGCCCCGGTGGACAGGGCGCAGGCCAGCCAGTTCCACATCATCCAGCCGCAGGTGGTGAAGTAGAAGATTGTGTCCTCGCGCGAGAGGTCGGTGTGCAGCACGAGCTCCTTCATCTGGTGCAGCAGAATGCCGCCCGCGCTCTGGACCATGCACTTGGGAAGCCCCGTGGTGCCCGAGGAGTACATGATGTAGAGCGGGTGATCGAAGGGCAGCTGGGCGAATTCCAGTTCACCGCCGTCCCCGGCCGCGAAATCGTCGTACATGACGGCATGGGGCACCCGGCCGATGTCCGGCGACGCTTCGGTGTAAGGCACCACCACCACCTTTTCGATGGAGGGCAGCTGCGCCAGGATGTCGGCGATCCGCCCCAGGCTGTCGATGGTCTTGCCCTTGAAGGCATAGCCGTTGGCCGTGAAGAGCACCTTGGGCTTGATCTGGCCGAAACGGTCCAACACCCCTTTGATTCCAAAATCCGGTGAACACGACGACCAGACGGCCCCCATGCTGGTGGCGGCCAGCATGGCCACGATAGCCTCGGGCATGTTCGGCATGAACCCCACCACGCGGTCGCCCGCGGTCACGCCGCAGGCCTTCAACGCCGCCGCCACCCGGGCGACGGCCTTATAGAGCTCGCTGTAGGTCAGGCGCCGCACCGGACGGTCTTCGCCCTTGAAGATCAGGGCGGTTTCCGCGTCGCGGTAGCGCAGGAGGTTTTCGGCGAAATTGAGGCGCGCGCCTTCGAACCACTGGGCCCCCGGCATCTTATAGGGGTCGTCCACCACCTGGTCGCCGGCCCGGGAGGCCCGGATCTCCAGAAAATCCCAGGCCGCCGCCCAGAAGTCCGGGATCGCCTCGATCGACCACCGGTAGAGTTCGTCGTAATGCGCAAACGCGGTGCCGTACCGCTGGTTTACGAACCGCATGAAGCGGTGCATGTTGGTTTGCGCCACCTGGTCCGGGCGGGGTTCCCACAACAGTTTGCTCATGCCCGTCAATCCTTTCGAAAGGGGCCCGGGGCCCCGGGTGCGTATGCATTCAACCGGCACGTCCGTCTTTAACGGTCGTAAAGCACAGCCAGGATCGTCGCCTGCCCGCTGCGGGCCGCAATCAGATGCGGCGTCGTCGACAGATAATAGAGGCTGTCCCCGGGGGCCAGTTCAAACCGGTCGTCGCCGATCTGCATGGCCACCGTCCCTTCCAGCACGTAGATAAACTCCTCCCCGTCGTGGACGGAGAGCTCGCCGTCGGGGTTTTCCTCGAGCTGGACCAGGAGCGCTTCCATGTGGCGCCCTTTGACCTCCGGCGCAAGGCTTTTGTAGGTGTAGAGCTTCTGGGCGCCGGCCCGACCGGTGGAGCGGGATACCACCCGCTGTTCCTCCCGCCGGGTGATGGAGTAGAGCCGGTCGCCCACCCCGGACACCAGCCGACCGAAAGCGCTGTCCAGCGCTTTGGAGAGTTTGATGGCGGTCCCCAGCTGGGGATAGACCTCCTTGTTTTCGATGCGCGCCAGCAGGGAGGTGTCAAAGCCGGTCAACTTGGACAGATCTTCCAGCGAGAGTCCTTTGGCCCGGCGCAGATCCCGCACCCGGTTGCCGATCTCCTCGGGGCCTTCGGCGGCCGGGGCGTCGATTTCGCCCGTCAGGTCTTCGAAATAATCCACATTGATGTGGGGTTTATCGTCTTTGGATTGCATGCATCACTCCTCGATGGCGGTTGGCCGCCCTGAAAAAGGTAACCCTGCCGGCGGGTCAGGCGCCCGCCCGCAGGTGCGCGGGCAGCTCCGCCTGGGGGCCCCAGTCCGCGGGGAGTTTCTGACCCGGCGCTTCCTCGAAGCGCGCCTTGACTTTTTTGAGCCCGGGCCGGGCGAATTTGGGATGGCCCTCCTTGAGGGTCCGGCCGTTGATCGCCGCCTCGCTGCGCAGGCGGTGCCCCACGGTGCGCTCCATCTGCCGCCCCAGCCAGAGGACGCGGTCCACGTCGTAGCCGTGTTCGATGCCCATCTCGTCGATTTGGACCAGGGTATCCTCCAGGCACACAAGCCCGACGTAGCGCGGATCCTTGTAGTAGTATTCGCCGGTGCCCGGCACCGGGCAGTCGTCCAGGAAATTGGCCGGCTGGCCGCCCATGCCCCCAAGCACCGCTTCGAAGTGGGTGATGCCGGCCTGCAGGGCCGCCAGGACCGAAGCCGAGGCCACGCGCTTGGTTTCGTGAAAGTGGGCGATGTGGACACGGGTGTCCGGAATTTCGTCCAGGATCATGGAAAAATAGCGGTAGACCTCGGGCGCCGAAGCGCTGCCGTCATGGTCGGCATGCTCGATATCCGAGGCGCCGATCTCCAGGAAGCGTTTGGTGAATTCAACGGCATCCTTCAGTTCGGTGGCGCCGGCAATCGGGCTGCCCCAGATGGTGCTCACCGTGCCGCACATCTGCATGCCGGCGTCGCGGCATTTGCGGATGGCGCGCTCGCACTCCTTCCAGTAGTCCGGCAGCGAGGTGCCCGAATTGGCGAAATGATGCTCCTCCTCGGTGCTCACCATCATCAGGCAGCGGTCCGGGCCGACCCCCTGCTGCCGCAGTTCGATGGCCCGGTCCACGGACTTCTCCCGAATGGTGACCGCCGTGATGCAGATGTCGTCGTAGTTGATGCCGCGTTTGGCGCATTTGCTGCGGAAACGGTCGCTGCGCAGGTAGCCCAGCACCTCCTCGGCGTCAGCGAACTGCGGCATGAGGTAGGGGTTGCCCAGGTTGGTCACCTCGATGTTGCGGCAGCCCGCAAAGATCATCTCTTCGGCGTAGAATTTTTTGGCCCGGGTGGAGATGAATTTTTCCAGATGCTGAAACCCGTCCCGCACGGTGATGTCGCCGATGGTCACCTTGCGCGGCATGCGCGGAAAAATTTTCCAGTAATCATATTCGGTCATGGACACATCCTCCTCGATTTAGGGGGCATCGAAATCGACATTCATCCCGGCCTCTGCCGGCATCGGCTGAAGAGGGTTCAAGGGGTCAGGGGGCCACGTGGCGATGACAGGGCGCCTCGCACTCGAATCCTTGAATCCATTGCGCCTGCACGGTTGAACCGAAGGCCGCACGCCGCCCGGCCCGAAGATTGACACCCGTGGTTAAAATCTGAAATTTCCGAACGCCGGCCCCCCGATCGCCTTGAGCAGGCTGACCTCGAAGGCCATCGCCAGCCAGTCGCGGATCTCGTCCAACTTGAGCACGCGGTCGCTCAAAAGCCGGGCGCCGCAGTAGAACGGATGGGCCTCGCCGTCGTATTTGGCGATCATCTTCTCACGGAAGGCCTGCTTTTCGTCTTCGCTCATGGGGCGGCCCTTGGCCCGGCGCTTGCGTTCCTCGATGGTGAGCAGCACCCCGGCGGCGCTGCGCCCGCTCATCACCGAGGTCCTGGAGCGCATGGTATGGAAGAGAAAATGCGGCCGGTAGGCCCGGCCGCACATGCCGTAGTTGGCGGCCCCGTTGTCCGGCCCCATCACCAGCTGGATCCGGGGCACCTGGGCGCAGGATACCGCCCGCACCATGTCGGCGCCGTATTTACCGATCCCCATGTGCTCGGACTCGGAGCCCACCATGTAGCCCGGCGAGCACTGGATGAAAAGCAGCGGGATCTTCTCCTGGCTGCAGCGCACGATCCACTCGGTGGCCTTGCGGGCGGCCTCCACGAAGATGATCCCCACGCTGTTGGAGGCGATGACGCCGACCGGCAGGCCCTTGATGCGCATTTTGCCGGCCACGATATTGTCGCCGCGCCCCGGGGCGTAGTCCCGTTTGTATTCGGAAAACATGCTGTCGTCCGCCAGACACCCCAGGACGGCGCGCATATCGATGCCCTGATGGATGGCGGCCGGCAGCAGGTCGTACATCCGGTGGGCGGGCGCACGGGGCGGCCGTTCCTCAAAACGCTGGACTTCGACCTGCTGGGGTTTTTCCAGGCACAGGATTTCGCGCACGCGGGCGATGGCCTCTTCCTGGGTGGTGCAGAAATGATCGGCCCCGCCCGAAACCTGGGTGTGCACGCGGGCGCCGCCCAGATCTTCCGCCGAAATCTCCTCCCCCGTCGCCATCTTGACCAGCGGCGGCCCCCCCAGGAAGGAGTAGGCCTTGCCTTCGATCATGACGGACTGGCAGGCCATGAAGACGATGTAGGCCCCGCCGGCCGTGTTGCCGCCGGTGCTCAGGGTGATCTGCTTGAGACCCTGGGCCGACATGCGGGCCATGTTGTAGAACATGGAGCCGAAGTGCTGATCGTCCGGAAAGACGTCCGCCTGCATGGGAAGAAAGGCCCCCCCGCTGTCGGCGATATAGACGCAGTTCAGACCGCAGCGCTCGGCAATGGCCTGGGCCCGCATGTGCTTCTTGAGGGTGATGGGAAAATAGGTTCCAGCTTTGACGCGGCTGTCGTTGGCAAAGATCATGGTCCAATTGCCATGGATCCGGCCGATGCCCGTGACGATCCCCCCGCAGGGCACGTCGTCCACCCCGGGATAACCCATGCCGAAGCCGGCGATACGACTCAGTTCGAAGAATTCGGTCCCCGGATCGATCAGCATCCTGATCAGCTCCCGCACCGGGCGCTTGCCCTGGGCGGCCAGGCGATCCACCGCTTTCTGCCCGCCGGGCCACATGGCCAGCTGCACCAGTTGATCCAGTCGTTGTTCCTCCTCCTGCCAGAAGGCCCGGTTGCCGCCGTTGGCGGGTGCCGCGGTCTCGGCGGCCGGCGCTGTGGTCGTTGCGGTCATGGCGGTTTATTCTCCCTTGTAGACAGGTTTGCGCTTTTCGCGAAAAGCGGCCAGGCCCTCCAGGCGGTCCTGGGTGGGAATGGTGATCCAGTAGGCGTTGGATTCGATGGCCAGGCCGGTGTGCAGATCCGTCTCCAGACCCCGGTTGATGGCATACTTGGCCTGCTCGATGGCGATGGGCCCGGTCGCGGCGATCTCGGCGGCCATGGCCCGGCCGGCGGCCAGCAATTCATCCGGCGGGCAGACCTGGTTGACCAACCCGATGGCCAGGGCCTCGTCGGCCGGCACCCGCCGGCCCGTGAAGATGAGTTCCTTGGCCTTGCCCCGCCCCACCAGCCGCGGCAGCCGCTGGGTGCCGCCGGCGCCCGGGATGATGGCCAGGCGCGTCTCGGTCAGGCCCATGCTGGCCGTGTCCGACGCCAGGCGGATGTCGCAGGCCAAGGCCAGTTCGGTCCCGCCGCCCAGGGCGATGCCGTTGACGGCCGCAATGACCGGCTTGTTGAGGTCCTCGATGGTCGTGAACAGGTTGCGGATGGTATGGATGAATTCACGGACCTCGACCGGCGTCAAACCGGCGCGCTCCTTGAGATCGGCCCCGGCGCAGAAGGCCTTTTCGCCGGCGCCGGTGATGATCAGCGTACGGACGTCGCGGCGAAACCGCAGGGCTTCGATGGCCGCGGCCAAAGCCCGCAGCAGCTCGAAGTTGAAGGCGTTCATCACACCGGGCCGGTTCAAGGTCAACACCACCACCCCGGCTTTCTCCTCCATCCGCAGGATATCTTCCGCCATAACCTCCCCTTTCCGGTGAACCCCCTGTCAGCAGCCGATATAGCGGCTGATCACCAGCCGCTGGACTTCGGAGGTGCCCTCGCCGATATCGAGCAGCTTCTGATCGCGGTAGAACCGCTCGACGTGGTATTCCTTCATCAATCCGTAGCCGCCATGGATCTGCACGGCGTGGTTGGTCACGCGGCCCATCAGCTCCGAGCAGTAGAGCTTGCCCATGGCCGCCTCCTTGGCGAAGGGGCGCTTCTGGTCACGGAGCCAGCAGGCCTTGTAGAGCAGGTTGCGGCCGCACTCGATTTCCAGGGCACAGTCGGCCAATTTAAAGGCCACGGCCTGGAACTTGGAAATGGGCTGGCCGAACTGCTCGCGCGAACGGGCGTACCGAAGGGCGGCCTCGTAGGCCCCCTGGGCGCCGCCGAGTCCCATGGCGCCGATCGAAAGACGCCCGCCGTCAAGGGTCTGCAGCATCTGGTGGAAACCGTCGCCGATATCGCCCAGGACGTTGTCCGCCGGCACCCGCACGTCGTCGAAATAGAGCTCAGCCGTATTGGAGGCGCGCCACATCATCTTGCGGTGCATCTCGACGGCCCTGAACCCCGGGGTGCCATGCTCCACCAGAAAACAGGTGTACTCGGGCCGGCCGCTGTCGCGCGTGCCGGTGACGGCCTGGACGGTCACGCCCATGGTCATCTCGCAGGCCGCGTTGGTGATGAATATTTTGGAGCCGTTCAGAATCCATTCGTTGCCGTCCCGCACGGCCATGGTCTTGCTGCCGCCCGCGTCGCTGCCGGCGGTGGGCTCGGTCAGCCCGAAACCCCATAGCCCTTCCCCCCGGCACAGCGGGGGCAGGTATTTGCGCTTCTGGGCTTCGGTGCCAAAATAGTAGATGGGCCCGATGCCCAGCGAGTTGGCGGCGGCGATCGTGGCCGCCTGGGAGCCGTCCACCCGGGCAATTTCCTCGACGGCGATGATGTAGGACAGGTAGTCCATCTGCTGGCCTTCGTAGGTTTCGGACGCAAACATGCCGAACAGGCCGATTTCGCCCATTTTCCGCGTCAGCTCGGGGGAGAACGCCTCCTTTTCGTCGAGTTCGAGCGCAACCGGCGCGATCTCCTTCTCCGCAAAATGGCGCACCTCCTTGCGGATCATTTCCTGCTCCCGGGTTAAATCGAAATCCACCGCAACCTCCTTTGTGTGGGCAGCCCATCTGATAATACCGGCGCCGGCATCCGATTCACGGATCGATCCCAAGTCACTGCAGGGCCGCCTGGCGGTCGGGGACCGCTGCTGCAGCCGCCAAGTGGCCAACCCGGAGCCCCCGCAGCACAAAATTCTCATAGATTTCGGCGATGGCGTCCATCGGCATCCGCCCCCGGGGCTTGAACCAGATGGCGCCGCCGTTGCACAGCGTCAGGATGGCGTAGGACAGAATCTTGTCGTCGGCGGCGGTGAAGACGCCGGCCGCGATGCCCTCCCGGATGATCCGCTGGAAAATTTGCTCGTATTCGTCGCGTTTGCGGACAATTTGCTGATAGTGCTCCGGCGTCAGGCCGCGCAGCTCGCTGTTGGCGATGAAGGTCTCTTTCTGACGGTCGAGGTGGAAGCGCACATGGCTGCGAACAGCGACGCGCATGCACTCCTCGATATCCGTTCGTCCGTCGAGATTGTCGCGCAGGTAGGCGGTTAACTCTTCCATGGTGACCTGCTGGATATGAAAGAGAATATTTTCCTTGCTGGGATAGTGGTAATAGATGCTGGCCTTCTGGATGCCGCACTGGCTGGCGATTTCACTGATACTGGTGGCAAAATAGCCCTTGCGGTGAAAGAGATCGACGGCCACGGCGGTAATGGTTGCTTTCATGGAAGGCATGGGCTCACCAACTTAAGCATAATCTCATATTCTACCTACCGGACGGTAGGTTTGTCCGTTTATAAGATCAACGTCTTCCGGTTGTCAAGCGAAAAATGGGCGGGGCGGCCCGGGAAGGGACCGAAAGAAAAAATTCATTTTTATATAATGATTTCAATATTTATTGATGAATATGGCCAAAGGGCTCGGCCGATTAGCGGCATCCCGCGGAGCGGATCCGAAGGCCTGGTCCGTCATCGGCGGCAGAAGAGCATTGACAAGACGCACCGCGGCGGATAGTGTCCGACTGAGCGCTCGCTCAGATTAGGGCCCACAGGGGCCGCAATTTCGAAACGTTCACCAGGAAGACAAGGGCATGTACAACGCCCCTCGACAAGCCACGCGTGACATCCCCACCCAGGTGAAGAACCAGGATCTGGTCCAGCGTCGTCGGCGCCAGATCGTCGACGCGGCGGTCGAACTCTTTATCCAGAACGGCTTCCACAAGACCACCACGCGGCAGATCGCGGCGGCCGCCGGGTTTTCCATCGGCTCGCTCTACGAGTATGTCGCCTCCAAGGAGGACATTCTCTATCTGGTCTGCGATGCCATCCATGCTGAAATGGAACGGGGGATGGCCGAAGCCCTGCAGCGCGCCTCCCGGGAAGACAATCCCCTGGCGGAGGTCATCCGGGCCTACCTGCTGGTATGCGACCGGATGAACGACCATATTCTGCTGATTTATCAGGAGACCCAGTCCCTGCCGCACAAGTGGCAGAAAGTGGTCCTCGAAAACGAAGTCCGCATCACCGGGCGCTTCACGCGGGCCCTGGCCCAGCTTATGGCGGCCGGCGACATCCCGCGCCTGTCGGCCGCATCCATGGATCTCGTCGCCCACAACATTGCCGTTATCGGCCACATGTGGACGTTTCGCCGCTGGTTTCTGGCGCGCCACTACACGATCGAGGACTATATCCGGCACCAGACCGCCTTTATTCTGAACATGTGCCACCTTTAGCCAGGAGGGTATATGACAGCCGCAACGGAAGTATACCGACCCCGGAACAGCGTCCGCGTCGTCACGGCGACATCGCTCTTCGACGGCCATGATGCCTCCATCAACATCTTCCGGCGCATCCTACAGGCCACCGGCGTCGAGGTGATCCATCTGGGGCACAACCGCGCCGTCCAGGAAATCGTCGACGCCGCCATCGAAGAAGATGCTCAGGGCATCGCGGTTTCCAGCTATCAGGGCGGCCACGTGGAATATTTCAAATACATGGTCGATCGGCTGAAGGAAGCGGATGCGCCGCACGTGCGGGTCTTCGGCGGCGGCGGTGGCGTCATCGTCCCGGAGGAAGTCAAGGCGCTGGAAGCCTACGGGGTGGCCAAGATCTATTCCCCCGAAGACGGCGCGCGCCTGGGGCTTCAGGGGATCATCAACCACATGGTGCAAACCATGGATTTTCCGCGCGGCCGCGGCGAAACCGCGGATCTGGCGCGGCTCGCGCCCGACAACAGGCTCGCGGTGGCCAGCCTGATCACCGCCGTGGAACAGGCCAAAGCCGGGGAAAACGGCCACCTGGCCAAGCTGCGCGCCGAACTCAAGACCCGCGCGGCGGAACGCACCATTCCGGTGATCGGCATTACCGGCACGGGCGGCTCCGGCAAATCGTCCCTGACCGACGAGTTGATCCAGCGCCTGCTCCACGACCTCGAGGACGTCCGCGTGGCCGTCATCAGCGCCGATCCGTCGCGCCGCAAGACCGGCGGCGCGCTCCTGGGGGACCGCATCCGCATGAACGCCATTGGCAGCCCGCGGGTCTACATGCGTTCGCTGGCCACCCGCCGCTCCCACACCGAGATCCCCGAGGCCATGGCCGAAATCATTCAGGTGGCCAAGGCCGCCGGATTCGACCTGGTCATCGCCGAGACCGCCGGGATCGGCCAGGGCGACTCCCTGATCGTCGACCTGGTGGACGTCGCGGTCTATGTCATGACGGCCGAATTCGGGGCCGCCTCCCAGCTCGAAAAAATCGACATGCTCGATTTTGCCGACATCACGGTGGTCAACAAATTCGAGAAACGCGGCGGCGAGGATGCCGTCCGCGACGTGCGCAAGCAGGTGCAGCGCAATCGCAACGCCTTCGAGACCCCTCCGGAGGAGATGCCGGTCTACGGCACGATCGCCTCCAAGTTCAATGACGACGGCGTCACCGCCCTCTACCACGGGATTCTGGATGCCATCCGGGCCAAAACCGGCGTCGTCTTCGAATCGCGGCTGCCCCGGCCGGCGGGGCGCATGTCCTCGTCCAAGACCATCATCATCCCGCCCGAGCGCACCCGCTACCTGGCGGAGATCGCCGAAACGGTGCGCCGGTATCACGCCCGCACCGACGACCAGGCCAAAGCCCTGCGCCGGGTCTGGCACCTCGAGGAAACGGCCCGGGTGTTGTCCGACAGCCGGGACGAGGACGCCGAGGGCCTTGGGGGCAAGCTGAAAACGGCGATCACCGCCGCCCGCCAGGCCCTCGATCCGCAGACCACCGAGCTTGTAAAGGGCTGGGAAGAAACCCGAAACGCCTACCAGCAGGACGAGCTCGTCTATCAGGTGCGCCAACGTGAAATCCGGGTGCCGCTCTTTACCGAATCCCTGAGCCGCCGCAAGATCCCCAAGATCGCCCTGCCCCGCTTCGAGGACCCGGGGGCGGTCTACGCCTGGCTGCGCCGGGAGAACCTGCCCGGGTATTTTCCTTTCACCGCCGGCGTCTTCCCCTTGAAACGCGTGGGCGAGGAACCCACGCGCATGTTCGCCGGCGAGGGCGACCCGCAACGGACCAACAACCGCTTCAAGCTGCTCTCGGCTGAAAGCGAGGCCAAACGCCTGTCCACGGCCTTCGACTCGGTGACGCTCTACGGCTACGACCCGGACGAGCGGCCGGACATCTACGGCAAGGTGGGCACCTCCGGGGTGAGCGTCTGCACCCTGGACGACGTCAAGGTGCTCTACAGCGGGTTCGCGCTCTGCCACCCGTCGACCTCGGTGTCCATGACGATCAACGGGCCGGCCCCCATCATTCTGGCCATGTTCCTCAACACGGCCATCGATCAGCAGGTGGCGCGCTACCGCGACGAAAACGGCCGGGCGCCGTCCCCCGAGGTTTACGACCAGATCCGCGCCGATGTGCTCGCCAACGTGCGCGGCACGGTCCAGGCGGACATCCTCAAGGAGGACCAGGGCCAGAACACCTGCATTTTCTCCATCGATTTCGCTCTCAAGATGATGGGCGACATCCAGGCCTACTTCATCGATCACAACGTGCGCAATTTCTACTCGGTTTCGATCTCGGGCTACCACATCGCCGAGGCCGGCGCGAACCCCATCTCCCAGCTGGCCTTCACCCTGGCCAACGGGTTCACCTATCTGGAATACTACCTTTCGCGGGGCATGCCGCTGGATCAGTTCGGACCCAACCTCTCCTTTTTCTTCTCCAACGGCATGGATCCGGAGTACACGGTCATCGGCCGCGTGGCACGGCGCATCTGGTCCGTGGCCCTGAAGGAGAAATACGGCGCCGCGGTTCGCTCCCAGATGCTCAAGTACCACATCCAGACCTCGGGGCGCTCGCTCCACAGCCAGGACATCCAGTTCAACGACATCCGCACCACCCTGCAGGCCCTGTGCGCGATCTACGATAACTGCAACAGCCTGCACACCAACGCCTTTGACGAGGCCATTACCACGCCGTCCAGGGAATCGGTGCGGCGCGCCCTGGCCATTCAGATGATCATCAACCGCGAGTGGGGCCTGGCCAAGAGCGAAAACCCGCAACAGGGCAGTTTCATCGTGGACGAACTCACCGACCTGGTGGAGGAGGCCGTCCTCGTGGAGTTCGACCGCATCACCGAGCGCGGCGGTGTACTGGGGGCCATGGAAACCGGCTACCAGCGCGGCCAGATCCAGGAGGAGTCGATCTATTACGAAACCCTCAAACACACCGGCGCCCTGCCCATCATCGGGGTCAACACCTTCCGCGACCCGGACGCCCATGAGGACGAACTCTCCGAGAGCGTCGAGCTGGCCCGGGCCACCGAAGCGGAAAAACAGTCGCAGTTGAAACGCCTGGCCGACTTCAAGGCCCGCCATGGCGATGCGGCGCCGGCCGCGCTCGAGCGGCTGCAGCAGGTCGCCCTTGCGGGCGGCAATATCTTCGCCGAACTCATGGAGGCGGTCAAAACCTGCTCCCTGGGACAGATTACGGAGGCGCTGTATGCCGTTGGGGGCAAGTATCGTCGCAACATGTGAAATACCGCTGCCAAACGGCATCTTTCCGCCCCCGGCGGCGTTCTCGCGTTTCGTCGGTCCTCGGCGTAGCGCTGGCTACGCCTACGGGCGCCGGAAGCGCTGCGGCCTTGCCGGGAACGAAAATCTACCGCCTGGCAGCGGTATTTGTGACATATTTTTTTTGGGCGACAACCAGCGGATGCATAAGACGCGCGCGAGCAAGGCTTGCGGATTTTGGGGAGCGAGGCGTACATCGGGTACGCCGCAGCGACGAAAAACACCGCGTAACGCAGCTATCGCGTGTTTTACGCATCCGCCCCAGGAGGGGATATGAGAGAGGCTGTGATCGTCAGTGCGGTTAGAACACCATTGGGAAGTTTCGGCGGCCGTTTGAGCACCATGGGCGCCACCGACCTCGGCGGCCTCGTTATCGCGGAAGCCGTGAAGCGGGCCGGCATTGCGCCCGAAGAGGTCAACGAGGCCATCATGGGCCAGGTGCTGCCGCTGGGCTACGGCCAGAACCCGGCCAAGCAGGCGGCCCACAAGGCCGGACTGCCCCGGGAAGTGGAGTGCATCACGGTCAACAAGGTCTGCGGCTCGGGGCTTAAGACCGTCATGCTCGCCGCCCAGGCCATCCAGGTGGGGGATGCCGACGTGGTGGTGGCCGGCGGGATGGAGAACATGAGCATGGCGCCCCACTTTCTGGAAAAGTCCCGCACCGGCTACCGGATGGGGCACGGCGTGCTGCGCGACCACATGATCCACGACGGCCTGTGGGACCATGTCAACGACTTTCACATGGGCATTTCCAACGACCTCTGCGCCGAGAAATACGGCGTCGCCAGGGAAGACCAGGACCGCTATGCCGCCGAGTCCTATCGCCGCTCGCTGGCCGCCATCGACGCGGGTCAATTTCGGGACGAAATCCTTGCCGTGGAAATCCCCCGGCGCAAGGGCGAACCCGTCGTTTTCGACCGGGACGAATGCCCGCGGGAAACAAGCTATGCGGCCCTGTCGGCCATGCGTCCGGCCTTTCAGAAAAACGGCACGGCCACGGCCGGCAACGCCTCGATCATCAGCGACGGTGCCGCCGCCGTGGTGGTGATGGCGCGCGAGAAGGCCGAAGCCCTGGGGTGCCGTGTCATGGCAACGATCGGCGCCCAGGCCGCCTACGGGATCGATATGAAATATGTGCTGGTGGCGCCGATCTGGGCCGTGCCCAAATGCCTGGACAAACAGGGCATCGCCATGGACGCGGTCGACCTCTTCGAGATCAACGAAGCCTTCAGCGGCTCGACCCTTGCGGTGCTGCGGGAACTCAATCTCGATCCGCAGAAGGTCAACGTCAACGGCGGCGCCGTAGCACTGGGCCATCCCATCGGCGCCAGCGGCTGCCGGGTGCTCGTCACCCTGATACACGCGATGATCCACCAGGACAAGAAAACCGGCCTGGCTTCGCTCTGCCTCGGCGGCGGGGAGGCCGTGGCGCTGATCGTGACACGCTCTTAATGACCGGGGTCAACAACATCGGCGAGAAGGCTTTGTAAAATGTTCAAGATCAAGGCGTGCCAATTCTGAAGACTAAGGCTGTACTTGAGTACGTCGAACGATGAAGAATGCCGCTCAACGCTGATATTGGACATTTTTCGAAGCCGTCAATCAAGGAGAATACCATGGATATCAAAGTCTTCGGCGTCGTGGGCGCCGGTCAAATGGGCAACGGAATCGCCCAGGTTGCCGCGGCCAGCGGGCTCGATGTGATCATGAACGACAT
>CAYMAR010000059.1:9996-13730 GCA_964388465.1 uncultured Desulfobacteraceae bacterium | reverse complement strand
CCCGGTGCCGCTGGAGGCGGTCGAACCCTGGGAGGCCATCGTCAAGCGCTTCAAGACCGGCGCCATGTCCTACGGCTCGATCAGCCAGGAGGCCCACGAGACCCAGGCCATCGCCATGAACCGGCTGGGCGCCAAGAGCAACAGCGGCGAAGGCGGCGAGGATGCCGACCGTTTCGTTCCCGACGCCAGCGGGGATTGGCGCAACAGCGCCATCAAGCAGGTGGCCTCGGGCCGTTTCGGCGTGACGATCAACTATCTGACCAACGCGGTCGAGCTGCAGATCAAGATGGCCCAGGGGGCCAAACCGGGCGAGGGGGGGCAGCTGCCGGGCGGCAAGGTTTATCCCTGGATCGCGGCGACCAGGCACTCGACCCCCTGGGTGGGACTGATCTCGCCGCCGCCGCACCACGACATCTACTCCATCGAAGACCTGGCCCAGCTGATTTACGATCTCAAATGCGCCAATCCCGCCGCCCGGGTGAGTGTCAAGCTGGTCAGTGAGGTTGGCGTGGGCACGGTGGCCGCCGGCGTGGCCAAGGCCGGCGCCGACGTGGTGCTCATCAGCGGCGACAGCGGCGGTACGGGCGCCTCGCCCCAGTCGTCGGTGCGCTACGGGGGGCTTCCCTGGGAACTCGGACTCTCCGAAGCCCAGCAGGTGCTCCGGATGAACGGCCTGCGCGACCGGATCGTGGTCGAAACCGACGGGCAGCTCAAGACCGCGCGCGACGTGGCCGTGGCCTGCCTCATGGGGGCCGAGGAGTTCGGCTTCGGCACGGTGTCGCTCGTCAGCCTGGGCTGCATCATGATGCGCGTCTGCCATCTCAACACCTGCCCGGTGGGCATCGCCACCCAGGATCCGGAGCTGCGGAAGAAATTTACCGGTCGTCCCGAACACCTGGTGAATTTCATGCGGTTCGTGGCCGAGGACCTGCGCGCCATCATGGCCTCGCTCGGATTCCGGCGGGTGGCGGAAATGGTCGGGCGCGTGGACCGGCTGGGCATGACCGGGGCCCTCAGCCACTGGAAAGCCCGGGGGCTCGATTTTTCCAATATTCTGGACGCGCCGGAAATACCGCCGGCCGTGGCGCAGCACTGCGGCCTGCTGGATCTTAGGCCGTCGCCGCCGGCGTTGGACGACGAATTGATCCGGCAGCTGCAGCCGGCGCTGGACGAGGGAATCCCCATGACCCTGGACATCGCCGTGCGCAACGTGGACCGCACCGTGGGCACCACCCTGAGCCACGAAATCGCCAGGCGCTACGGCGACGCCGGTTTGCCCGCCGACACCATCGTATTGCGGGCCACCGGGACGGCGGGCCAGAGCTTCGGCGCCTTCGGCGCGCCCGGGCTGAGCATCCATCTGCAGGGGGAAGCCAACGACTATTTCGGTAAAGGGCTATCCGGCGCCCGACTCAGCATCCGGCCCCGGGCGGGGGACACCACCCGGTCCGAGGAGAACATCGTGGTGGGCAACGTGGCCCTTTACGGGGCCACTGCCGGCCAGGTGTTCATCCGGGGCTGCGCCGGCGAACGCTTCGGGGTGCGCAACAGCGGGGCCGACGCGGTGGTGGAAGGCATTGGCGATCACGGCTGCGAGTACATGACCGGCGGGCGGGTGGTGGTGCTGGGGGCGACCGGGCGCAACTTCGCGGCCGGCATGAGCGGCGGGACGGCCTATGTGCTCGACCCCGACGGTCAATTCGCCGCTCACCGCTGCAACCGGGAGATGGTGGATCTCGAAGCGGTCGAACCCGGTGACGACGCCGCGGGTCTGCGCGATCTGATCACGCGGCACCGCAATCTGACGGAAAGCAGCTTGGCCGCGCGCATCCTGGCGGACTGGGACGCCAGCCGGCCCCAATTTGTCAAAGTCATGCCGGTGGAGTACAAGCGCGCTTTGGAAAAGCTGGCCGCTGAGAAGGCCTGAAGACCCCGGGACCGTAAAGGAGGAGGTGACCTTAAGGAAAGCCTCTCCGACGGTTTCGTCCCACGTTCGCGATGCGGCGTGCGAAACCCGAGAAATGCGGCTGTAGGGACGGTGCCGCGCAATGATGAGGGGGATAGCGCAACGCCGCTCGTTATCCGCCCCGGGTGGACCGGGCTTGATACGATACGGATCAAAGGAAACGTTAAAGATGGGAAAGCCAACGGGTTTTATCGAATTCCAACGCGAAACCGCTGCGCGCCGGCCCGCGGCCGAGCGCGTCCGCGACTATCGTGAAATCTACGAGGACTTCCCCGAAGAGAAGCTGATTCAGCAGGCGGCCCGCTGCATGGACTGCGGTGTGCCCACCTGCCATTCAGGCTGTCCCCTGGGCAACCTGATCCCGGACTGGAACGATCTGGTCTACCGGGGGCGTTGGCGCGAAGCCCTCGACCAACTGCTGCTGACCAACAATTTTCCGGAGTTCACCGGCCGTCTGTGCCCGGCGCCCTGCGAGGAAGCCTGTGTCCTGGCCATCAACGAACCGGCCGTGACCATCGAGCAGATCGAAAAGGAAATCATCGAGCGCGCTTTCCGGGAGGGCTGGATACGCCCCGCACCGCCCGCCCGCCGCAGCGGCAAGCATGTGGCCGTCATCGGATCGGGACCGGCCGGGTTGGCCTGCGCCGATCAGCTCAACCGGGCCGGCCACCGGGTCACCGTGATGGAACGGGCCGACCGCATCGGGGGGCTTCTGCGTTACGGGATTCCGGATTTCAAGCTCGAAAAGCACATCCTGGACCGTCGGCTGAAGCTGATGCAGGCCGAGGGCATCGAATTCCGGCCCGGGATCGAGGTGGGCCGCGACGTCGGTGCCGAGGAACTGGCCCGCTTCGACGCCGTCGTTTTCTGCACGGGGGCCACGGTGCCCCGTGATCTGCCGATTCCGGGACGCGCGCTGGACGGCATCCACTTCGCCATGGATTTTCTGACCCAGCAGAACCGACGCGTGGCCGGCGACCGGGTCGAACCGCCGGATACGGTCCCCATCACCGCCCGGAATAAACACGTGATCGTGATCGGCGGCGGCGACACCGGCAGCGACTGTATCGGCACCTGCCATCGCCAGGGGGCCCTGAGCGTCACCAATTTCGAGCTCCTGCCCCAGCCGGCGGAGGAACGCCCCGAGGACCAGCCCTGGCCCTTCTGGCCGCTGCGGCTGCGCACCAGCAGTTCCCACGAGGAGGGCGGCGAACGCCGGTGGTCGATCCTGGCCAAGGCGTTCAACGGCGTCAACGGCCGCGTGACCTCGGTCACCACCGTGGACGTCGAATTCCGGCCGGACGGCGGCGGGCGTCCCGCATTGCACGAGATGGCCGACAGCACGCGTGAATGGCCGGCCGAACTGGTCCTGCTGGCCATGGGCTTCACCGGGCCCGAAACCGAACCCTTGGCACGCCAGTTTGGTCTTGGTCGGGACGACCGCGGCAACTTCGCCACGCAGACGTTCCATGCCACCGACAGTCCGGGCCGGTTCGCCGCCGGCGACGCCCGCCGCGGCCAGTCGCTGATCGTCTGGGCCATATCCGAAGGGCGGGAAGCCGCCCGGCAGGTGGACCTCGACCTCATGGGGTCGACGCGCCTGCCCGCGAAAGGCTGCTGCGATCTGCCGCGCGGGTGAGCCGCCCCGTCCGGGCTCCCCTTGATCTCCGCGAGAATTAAGCCTCAATCATTTTATAGCCGTTTGCGGTTCGAACCGATGGATCCATTGCCGCGGGCGCAAGCGCCTGCCCCGGTGATCCGGCCGACC
>CAYMAR010000059.1:8357-9896 GCA_964388465.1 uncultured Desulfobacteraceae bacterium | reverse complement strand
TCCCAACTGCCGCGGCCGCTGCCGGAAGCCTATCGCACGACCGTGCGCCAGGCTTACGTCGTTCCGGCCGCCGCGCATCCCGGCGGTATGCCCATCGTGCATGCCGATACGGTCACCATCTCCGATGAAGCGCGGGCGGCTTACCAGCGAATGGTCGAAGGCGCCCCCTGATATCCCCCGCTTGGGATAACGCCCCCACAGATGCATTTATGAGCTGCAGGCCGCCGGTCTTGCCATTGCACGCCCATCCAGAATGAACGGCGCGAAGCGGACGGTCACCCCCGGTCTCCCGGGCTGCGGTCAGCGTTCGGTGGTTGGGGCACCTGCCGTCCGCACGGGGTCGGTTCGTGGTCGGTGGCCGTTTCCACTGTCGCCGGGTGAGCGGTGGATCACCTATAGCATATGCGCAGGAGGTCACTGCCTGGCGGCGGGATCGACGGCCGTGCATGTCAGCCGCGGGCGGTGGACACGGCAGCAGTTGCGCCCCGCGGATTTGGCTTCGTAAAGCGCCTTGTCGGCCTGATTTAGAAGGGTTTCGCGATCGGGGATTGTGCTTCGGTCAGGGAAGCGATGCCGAAGCTCATCGTGATCTTGAACGTCCGGTCGTCGAAGCGCATGGGCAGTTCGCTGATGCTTTGCCGCACCCGCTCGGTCACGCTCAAGGCTTCTTCGGGCGGGATATTGTAGAGGATGAGCGCGAATTCCTCGCCCCCGTAGCGGGCGATGTGATCGGTCTCCCGCAGGTTGGCCTGCAGACAGGTGGCCACCGTCTTGATGGCGTGGTCACCGGCCATGTGTCCGTAGGTGTCATTGACGGCCTTGAAACGGTCGATGTCGGCCATGACCACCGATAGCGGGGAATGGCTCCGGCGCGAGCGGGCGATTTCGCGATGCAGCGTTTCCTGGAAATACTGGTAGTTCATCAGCTGGGTCAGGCCGTCGTGGGTGGCCTGGCGCCGCAGGGTGTCGATCTGGCGCTGCTGGGCCACGATCTGATCGATGAAGTCGGTGGAGACGTTGATCAATTCGGCGCGGGCCGCCTCGATCGTTTCGAGATAGCTGGCATCGTCTTCGAAATCGATTTCGAAAAAGGGGAAAAAGCGCTGGGCCTCCTCGGATATGGCCACGGCCAGCGGATCCACCGATAATATCGCGGTGTAGCCGTAGGCCTCGGTATAGTGGTCGATGACGGCCAGAAAGGTGGCGGCGTTTTCGGCCTGGAACATGTCGGCATAAAGGGTTGCCAGGTGCAGCACCTGGGACAGGCTCCGGGTTTCGCCGTCGTCGGCCGCCAGCCGTTCCGGGCAGTGGTGGCATCCGATCGCCTGCCAGAATTTGGCCGGCAGCCCCCAGCTGCGCACCAGGTGCCGGCCGACCGCTATGTGATCGAACCCCAGGACCTGGTTTTCGGCCTGGTGGCAGGCACAGTTGCCGTTCTCGGATTCCTGCGCCACAAGCTGATATTGATCGGGCAGGCAGCGCACCAGGGCCAGGAGCCCCATATCGTGAAGCAGTCCCAGGAAAAAAGCGTCTTCGGCG
>CAYMAR010000059.1:0-8257 GCA_964388465.1 uncultured Desulfobacteraceae bacterium | reverse complement strand
TTCGGCGATCATGCGAGCGGCGATGGCCGTGGTCAGGGAATACTTCCAGAAGCGGGGGTAGTCGAAATCCGCCTGGCCGCTGTTGGAGAAGTTTTTTATCAGGGCGAAGCTCAACGCCATGTTCTTGACCACGTTCATCCCGAGCATGCTCACGGCGTGAAAGACGGAGGTGACCTTGCGGGTCAGCCCGAAAAAGGGCGAGTTGATCAACTTGAGGACTTCGGCGCTGAGCGGCGGATCGGTGGCGAGCACCTCGGCGATTTCCTGCAGATCGGGACGCTCTTTCTGAACCGCTTCTAAAATGCGGATCGCAATGCCCGGCAAGGTCGGCAGTTTTTTGCTTTTGTTGAGCACCGATTCAAAATCAACGGCGGTTTCCATCATACCTTGATCCTCGTCCCAAATTTGGCTGCCGCGGCGGACGGTTTCGAATGCCGGTCACCTGTCCGCCTGCCGGCGCGGTCGCGCGAACGTCCCTGAGGGTTTCCTTGATACCTTATGGGCATTTGGTCCGGAAAACTTGAGGCGAACGCCGGATGTCGTCGGCCGGCAGGCCCAAAAGAACACCGGGGCGGCCGAAACCGCCCCGGTGGGACTAAGGAAGGTTATGAAGATTCGGTCGGGCACCCTGCTGAGCGTATCGATCAAGCCGGGTGCCCGACGGTGCCCTTACTTGTCTTATCGCCGTCCTCCCGCAAGACTTTAGCCTTTTTTATAGGACTGACCGTAGGCCGTGCGATGGACCTTGTCGAACAGGAGGCCGTCCGCGGGGTGGGGGGGCTTTTCCCGGACCGGGTAGCCGACGGCGAGCATGGCCGCCACTTCGAGGTGGGCGGGAATCTGCAGGCGATCGGCGACATGGTCGCGCGCCGGCCGGCCGCTGGCGTGATGGCGCTTGCGGATCTGGATCCAGCAGCTCCCGAGTCCCAGGGATGTGGCCATCAATTGCATGAAGATGAGGGCGATGGAACAGTCCTCCACCCAGACGTCGCAGCGCTGGGGATCGGCGCAGACCACGATGCCCAGGGGGGCTTCGGCCAGAAAGGATGCACCGTGGGGTTTGGCGTTCGACAGCTCCCGGAGCTGCCCGGGGTCGTCCACCAGGATGAATTCCCACGGGTTGAGGCTGCGGGAGGAGGGGGCGCGCAGGGCCGCCTCGACCAGGGCTTCCACTTTTTCGGGTTCAACCGGCTGGGGCCGAAACTGCCTGATGCTGCGCCGGCGGCGTATGAGATCGGTAAACATGGGGCCTCCTGAGTCTCGTGGTGATGGCGGCGGGGTGCGTGCGGTTGTTGCTACCGTCAGGCCCCGCAGCATTTTTTGGCTTTCTTGCCGCTGCCGCAGGGGCAGGGCGCGTTCCGGCCGACCTTGGGCGTCTGCCGTTTGACGGTCCGGGGTTTGGGCGCGTCACCGTCATAGAAATACCAGTGGCCGTCTTCGCGGCGGAACTGGGCGATCTCGTGATGGGTGTGCGTGCGGCCCTTGGCGATGTAGCGGGCGATGAATTCGACCACCCCTTCGTCATCCGCGGATCCGCCCCCCTCGGTGCGTACGACGGTCAGACCGCGCCACTCGCTGTTGCGGGACCACTTGCGAATGCCCTCGGCCGTGTAGTTGCCGCGCTGCGAGGCGTGGGTGCTGTCGATGATGAAATCCACCGCCGTCTTGACGTAGGCGCTGTAGCGGGCGCGCATCAGGGCCTCGGCCGTTTCCGCCTTGAGGCCGCCTTCGATCAGCGGTTGGCAGCATTCGCCGTAATCGCGTGCGCTGCCGCAGGGACATGGTGCCATGAAGACCTCCTGGATCGTCTTGGGATCGTGATGAATACAATCGAGGGCGTATCGAATCGGGCCGTGTTGGCGTCGAGACGGGCGGCGCAGCGTCACCCGGACCCGATGGATTCGACCCGGCCTTCGCGGGCGGCCTCCTCGGGATCGATGCGCCAGGTCACCAGCGGGGAGAGGACGTAAAGGATCACGAATATCAGGCAGACAATGCCGAAATAGGGCGTGACCACGCTCAGCAGGACCGCCAGCCCCAGGCGTGTAATCCAGGGGTTGCGGCTCATGTAGCGTCCCATGTGCAGGTAGCGGATGAAATAGCAGTTCATCAGCAGGGCCGTGAACAGCGTGAGACCGAAAGCAAAATAGGCCCAGAACGGCGCCCAAACCGAGCCCTGGGCATGGGTCTGGGCCAGTATGATCAGCGGGGGAACCACTAATAGGGCCGCGGCCGGCGTGGGCAGGCCCTTGAAAAAGCCTGGAATCGGCGTTTTGTCGATGGTGAAATAGACGAGTCGGACAATCCCCATGGCGGCGTAGCCCCAGGCCACGAACCCCAGCGGCAGGGAAGCCATTCGAGCGCTATTGTAGTCGGTCATGATCACATAGAAAATCCAGCCGGGCACGATGCAGAAGCTCACGGCGTCGGCAAAGTCGTCCATGAGATTGCCCAGGTTGATCTTGCGCGTGGCCGCCTCCTCGGGCAGGGGCTCGGTCAGTCCCAGCCGGCGTGCCACCATACCATCGAGTTTGTCAAAGGTGGCCGCCCCCAGCAGCATTAGGTAGGATTCGCGCACGCGCCCCTGGTAGGCGAAGAAGACGGCGATCAGCCCCATCATGGCGTTCATCACCGTCAGGGCGTTGGGGAAGAAGGCCAGGATCCGCCGGCGCAACACCTCGTTGCCCATACAGAGTTCGTCCAGGCAGGCCTGTCCGTATTTGCGGCAGTAACCGGCAATGGAGCCGAAGTTGATGACCAGAAACAGGATTTCAATGAAGAACAGCCCCCGCAGCGGAAAGTTGGCCAGCCAGGAAATCTTGAAATAGACCCACGAGGGGGGTCCTTCGGGCACGTGAAAGGCGTAAGCGTAGAGCAGGGCGCTGACCGGGGCGGCCACGATGGTTCGCATGCGGTTGTATTCGCTCATCTCAGGCTCGGCTCCCTGCCGAATGGCGAAACCGCGCATGAACGCGGCAAAGTTGTCGCGAATCAGCACGGTGACGCAGAGTAGGAGCACGAACACGGCGTGCAGCAGTTCGCCGCGGGTGGGGTCGGGTTCGATCACGATCAGGCGCCACATCACCCCCACGGCAATCACCGGGAAGATGATCGAGTAGACCAGCTTGTCCATGAGCCGGTCGGCCAGAGGGGCGAGCGGTGCGTTGGGCACAAAGCGGGCGGCGAACCACCCGTCCACGAGGTCGAACGTCATGGAGAGCAGGAGCAGGCAGACCCCGATCGTGTAGATTACGGGATCCTGCCGCCACATGACCGCGATGGCGCAGAGCATGCCGCCGAAAACGAGAAGCGGCCGGCTGAACACGAGGATGGTGGCAATACGGGCCGAGAAGTGGTGCGACTTCGGCGCCCGGGGTTCTTGGTCTGGATTTGACATGGCACTCCTGAGAGCCAAGAGTAGAAAGCTTTTAGTAAGTTAAACAATTTATTAAATAATACGTATCGGTGTCAAGCAGCGCATGGCGCGGCTGAAACCTTTGGTGATGGATTTTTTTGGATCGAATCCCGAACACCCGGGAAAATGCAGGGTCGGCATGCTAACGATGTTAGATGACATCCTCCAGGCCAATCGGCGGGGCGCGTGTAAAGGGGTCTATGCCGCCTGCACGGTCAACCGCTTCGCCATCCAGGCGGCCCTCGGGCAGGCCCGGCGTGACCGGTGGCCGGTGCTGATCGAGGCGACCGCCCAACAGGTCAACCCCGAAGGCGGCTATTCCGGCCTGACGCCGGCCGCGTTTGCGGTCATGGTCCGGCGCGAGGCGGCGCTCATCGGTCTGGATCAGGGTGCGGTCATCCTCGGCGGGGATCATGCCGGCCCCCATCCCTGGTCCGCAGGGACGGCGATCAGGGCCATGGCCAAGGCGCGGGCGCTTGTCCAGGCGCTCGTGGGCGGCGGGTTTGCCAAGCTGCACCTCGATGCCACCGCCCCCTGCCGTGATGATCCACGCGAGACGCACGGCGGCTTGCCCATGGGTCTGATCGTCGCGCGCACGGTCGATTTGATGGACGCGGCGGAAAAGGCTGCCCGCCGTGCGCGATGCCGGCCCCCGATCTACGTGTTGGGCTCCGAGGTGCCCCTGCCGGGCGGTGGCGCCGCCGGCGGACGGGAACGGGTCAGTCCCCCGGAGGAGATCGAGGCGTTTGTCGGCGCCGTCCGCGCGGCCATGCAAAAACGGGGGCTGGCCCATGTCCGTTCGCGGGTGGCGGCCATCGTTGCGCGCACCGGCGCCGATTTTTCGAGCCGCAGCGTCCAGCCCTTCGATGCCGGGCGGGCAGCTCCCCTGGTGACTTTGATCGACACCCTTCCCGATCTCGTCTACGAGGCGCACTCGACCGATTATCAGACGCCGCGGGCCTTGGGGGAGATGGTCGCCAGCCGGATGGCCATTCTCAAAGTCGGCCCGTGGCTGACCTATGCCTTCAGGGAGGCGGCATTCGCGCTGGCACGGATTGAAGGGCAGACCCTGGCCGCGCGCCGCGGGGTGCAGCCTTCGCGGCTGGTCGAAGCCATGGAAGCCGCCATGCTTGCGGATCCGCAGCACTGGCGACGGCACTACCGGGGGAGCGCGGAGGAAAAGCAATGGCTGCGCATTCACGGCTTGTCGGACCGCATCCGCTACTATTGGCATTATCCCGGCCCGCAAGCGGCCTTCAGGCGGCTGGTGGCCAACCTGCGCCGGTACCCACCGCCGGCGCCGTTGCTCGCGGAACATCTGCCGGCGGTGTACGCGCATGTTGCCGACGGGCGCCTGGCCCCCGAGCCGGAAGCCCTCATCCGCCACCAGATCGGCGCGGTGATCGCACACTACGCCGAGGCTTGCGGCGCCCGGGGTTGAATTTGCAGCGGCCCATCGGGTGACACCCGAACCATCGTTTGGCTGCAGGGGATTCGTCCGCGAGCGCCGACGGTTAAGCGTGGGTTCGATAGATCGGCTGCACCGCGTGGGTGAGCCGTTCGGCCAGAAAGGCCTCGAAACGGGCGGTGTCGACATCGGTGGCCACCTGAACCGGCACTCCCACGGGCTCGTGCACGAGCCAGGGCGCCTGCCCGCGCAGGAAGCCCCCGGTGTCGAGGTAAAGGGTTTCCAGTCGGCAGAAGGCGGGGTCGATGACGGTGGCGACGGCCAGGGGGTCGTGCATGTGGGCGCCCGGCAGCCGGCGTTCGGCGATCGACCATGCCACCCACGGCCGGGCATAGGTGTAAAGAAAGCGGTGAAAAGGCGTTTGGGCCGCCCGCAGGCGCTCCAGGTGGGCCGGGCGCTGAAACACCCGGCTGGTCACATTGGCCGTGATGAAGGTCAGCGGGACGCCGGAGCGGAACACCACCGCCGACGCCTCGGGGTCGAAAGCGGTGTTGAAGCGCAGTGTGGTGCGCCAGACGTCGTCGGGGATGTCGGGGGTCGACCAGACAAAGGGCGGTCCGGTGCGGGGCGTGAAACTGCCGCCCATGTGGACCACGCGCTTGATCTTTTGCGCCAGCCCGGGGGACGTCTCCAGCGCCAGGGCGAGGTTGGTCAGCGAACCCAGGGCGACATAGACCAGTCCGTTCGGACACCGGGCCAGCGACTGCGCGGTAAATTCATGGGCCGGCATCGCCAGCGGCCTCAATTCGACCACCGGCGGGGCAGGAAGATGCTGCCAGAAACGCGCTTGCGGTCCGGCGCTTTTATGCGCAAGATAGCGAAAGTGGGCCTCGCGGTCACGTTTCAGCGGACTGGCCCGGCCCTCGGCCACCGGCACCGCAGCGGCGCCGGCCACCTGGAGGAGGCGCAGCGTGTTGCGGGTGGACTGATCCGTGCGGCAGTTGCCGGCGCAGGTGGTGACGCCGATCAATTCCAGTTCCGGGCTGACCAGGGCCAGCGCCAGCGCCAGGGCGTCATCGGTGTCCTGGGCGGGCATCGTGAAGGCATTGTCGATGTCGAGGATTATTTTCCGGGCCATGGCGTCTAAACCAGCATTTCCGGGTGGACGGTCGGTTCGGGCGGCGTCTGCGGCGCCGCGCGCGGACCAGACCATCCGTAAGCGCTATAGATCAGGGGGCCGCGGCCGTCAAACGCCGCGCCGGGACCCGCAAGACGGCCGGACAAGGGAAGCTTGCCCCATGGGCGTCGCTTCCCGCCCGCGGGACTGACGGCCGCCGGGGTCGGGGATGTATCCGCCTTATATCATCAACGCCAACGAAACCGACGCATCATGTTAGCACCCGAGAAGATCAAGGGACTGCACATCGAGCCCTCATCCCGGTGCAATGCGCGCTGCCCGTTCTGCAGCCGACGGCAGAAGGTGCGTCCCTACGGCCGCCATATCATCACCCTGGCCGAATTCAGGCGGCTGCCCGCGCCGATGTTAAGCCGGCTCAAGTGGATCAACTATGGGGGCAATTTCGGGGATTTGTGCACCAACCCCGATTTCCCTGAAATCGTGGGCCATGTGCACGCGCTCAATGCCGACGTCGTCATGGGCGGCGACACCAACGGGGGGGGACAATCCGAAGACTGGTGGGCCGCCCTGGGTGGCGCCTACGGTCGGGGTTCCCTGTGGTTCTGCATCGACGGTCTGGCCGACACCCACGCCCGTCACCGGGTGGGCACCGACTTCCGCACCGTCCTGCGCAACGCCGCGGCCTTCATTGCTGCCGGTGGCCGGGCGTATTGGAAATTCATCGTGTTCCGGCACAACCAGCACCAGATCGAGGCGGCCGGCCGCCTGGCCCGGGAGTACGGCTTCCTTGGATTTTCCGCTGTTGTTTCACGCGACTACGATGACCGGCACGAGCCCCCGGACGCCTTTGGGGTGACGGTCAAGCGGGATCTTTTCAAGGCCCTCGCGGCGGACAAAACGACGGCCCGCTGCAAGCCGTTTCACAAAGGATCGATCTTTATCGCCGCCGACGGCACGGTGCACCCCTGCTGCCAGGCCCACATCATGTACATCACCGAGCACAACCATCGCTTCCGCTTCATCGTCCCGCTGGTCGAAAAATATTTGGAAGACATCAATTTCAAGACGCGTCCGCTGGCGGAAATCCTGCAAGGCCCCTATTTCCAAAGTGTCCTCGAACAGGCGGGCCCCTGTGAATACTGCCGGATCAAGTGCGGCGGTGCGCTTCAGGCGGTCCGGCGGGAATTGGTCGTGCATCAGGAGGTCTTCACGACATCCGCCTGACCGCTGCCAAATCCTGCGTGGACGGAGGCCGGCGCGAGCGTCCGGTCAACGGCGGTCGTGTGCCACCGGCCCGGCAAGGCTAAAGAAATTTAAATAGTTGTCAACGACGTTGGCGGTTATCTGAGAACCATAAAAATATTTTATGGAGGTGTGTAGAAAAATGGAAATAAAAAAGTTATAAAGGAAGGGCTTAGCCTTGACATCCCCTGCGGCTTTGTGGAGAAGTAAAGAAGATCTATTTCGTTTCCGCCGCCAGGGTTAAACGACGTCGCCGCGGACGCGGTGCCGGCCGCTCAAAGGGGCTATCGAGCAGATGGAGAGCAGGGTACGCGTTTCCATAATGGCGCTGTTGGCCAGAAAGATTACCTACAGCGACATCCAACCGTTCATCCGGGAGCATCTCGGCCCGGACAGCGACCGGGAGTACCGCCGGAAATATCCGGTCGCCGCCTGCGTGGACGAAGACCAGCGGCTTCAGATCAAATACACACGGGTCATCGATGCCGAGGATCTGGATGAAGCCGCGATTCTGCGCGTGGCCAACGCTTTTCGCGATGCGGGCTACGGGGACGTGGCCTGGAAAATCACGCCCATCCTGCCCGGCGACACCGATCCGGAGGAAACCACGGCATCGTTTCCGGTGGAACTCTTCCAGGCCTGCTTGGAAGAAGACGATATGGAGGGCGACGAGCCCATCGCGATCCCGCCCGAACCTTTTGGATCCGACGCCTTCTGGGCATGGTTTGACGAGACCGAAGGCTGATTCGTGCGCCGGCCCTCGGCGATTTCGCTGCCACCGGACGTCTTTCCGATCCTGTGTTTCGAACCCCTCTGGTCCATCGGGCGCCCCGCCTGCCATCCAGGAACCCTGATCCCCTTATGTCGTCTGCGAACCGACACTGGCTCGGGCCTTACCTGACGTCGGCCTTGATCCGGGGCCAAGCCCCCGTGGTTGCGGCACCTTCTGGATCGACTTCGAAAAAGGAAGCGATCCCGCCGCGTTCGCGGGGGCTATCCCGAATATTTCAGTGCGTTCGAGATGTTCATTGGCAAGGCCGCAGGGGTGCCGCTG
>CAYMAR010000058.1:0-13758 GCA_964388465.1 uncultured Desulfobacteraceae bacterium | reverse complement strand
TGATTACGCCGATTGCGATGGAGAAGGAGTTGCGCTTTGCGATCCGCGAGGGCGGTCGCACGGTCGGTGCCGGGGTTGTCAGTGAAATCGTGGAGTAAGCGATCAAGGAGATTATGACGTGCGAATCATTGTGACCCTCGCCTGCCAAGAGTGCAAGCGGCGAAATTATACGACGACCAAAAACAAGCGCACGACGCCGGACAAGCTTGAATTCAGCAAATATTGCCGTTTTTGCGGCAAGCACACACCCCACCGGGAAACGAAATAGGGGGGGCGTTTGCCAGCAAGGTTTAGGGCGTTTCAAGGTGGTTTTTTTCTCTCGCAGGCCAGTAGCTCGAATTGGTAGAGCATCGGACTCCAAATCCGAGGGTTGGGGGTTCGAATCCCTCCTGGCCTGCCACCTTTTTCGAACCTCAAGACGAATCCCCGGGCGGGTGGAGCCATAACCGCGTGCCCGCGGTAGACATAGTTGGATAGACCATGGCGCGTTTACAACGAAAGAAGAGCCCCGGCAGCAAGAAAAAGAAGCAGGGCGCAGCGGAAGGCAAACCGGCGGAATCGGCACCGGCTGATGGCAGCACGGCCAGTGGGGACCCGGTCGCCCCAAAGAAAGCCTATAGCGTTTCACGCCGTCCAGCGGCGGCCGTAAAGGCCAAAACCGAGCCCAGCGGAAAGATTCAGGGCTGGTGGGGCCAGTCCATGCAGTTTCTCCGGGAAGTCAAGGTGGAGCTCAAGAAGGTCGCCTGGCCCTCACGCAAGCAAACGTTGGGATCGCTCGTCGTGGTACTGGTGCTGGTCTTCATCATTTCCGCATTTCTCGGCGTGGTCGATATGGGGCTTTCCAGCCTTGTGCGCCTGGTCCTGAACTAATGTGAGGGAAAAGTGGCCTTAAACAAAAGATGGTATATCGTGCACGTCTATTCCGGGTTTGAGAACAAGGTCAAGAAATCCCTTGAGGACCGCATCCAGAATTCCACCGATCCAGAGAAATTCGGTGAGATCGTGGTGCCCACCGAAGAGGTCGTGGAGTTGGTCAAGGGCAAGCGCAAAACCTCGGCTCGCAAGTTTTATCCCGGCTATATTCTGGTCAATATGCATCTGGACGACGAAACCTGGCATACGGTCAACGACACGGCCAAGGTGACCGGTTTCCTGGGGGGGCGAGACAAACCGACGCCCATCACGGATGAAGAGGCCAACCAGATACTCAACCGCATGGAAGCCGGCAAGGAAAAACCGCAGCCTAAGTACTTCTTTGAAGCCGGTGATGAAATTCGCGTCATCGACGGCCCGTTTACCAACTTCAACGGTACGGTGGACGAAGTCAACCCCGAGAAGGGGAAAATCAGGGTGCTGGTCAGTATTTTCGGGCGGTCGACACCGGTTGAATTGGACTTTGTTCAGGTAACCAAGATCTAAGTGCCAGGCAACGCGTGGCCCAACAGGAGTGAGTAATCAAAGATGGCTAAAAAAGTAATGGCTATGATCAAACTGCAGGTTGAGGCGGGCAAAGCCAACCCCTCTCCGCCGATTGGCCCGGCATTGGGGCAGCACGGCGTCAACATCATGGATTTCTGTAAGGCCTTCAATGCCCGGACGGCCAACGATGCCGGCATGATCATCCCGGTGGTCATCACGGTCTATCAGGATCGCTCGTTTACGTTTATCACCAAGACACCGCCGGCCGCCGTTTTGCTTAAAAAGGCGGCCAAGGTGGCCAAGGGCGCGGGCGACCCGAAGCGCGACCGCGTGGGCAAGGTGACGCGTTCGCAGGTGGAAGAAATTGCCAAACTGAAAATGCCGGACCTGAACGCCAATGATTTGGACGCGGCCTGCCGGATCATTGCCGGCACGGCCCGCAGCATGGGGATCGAAGTCGTTTAGCCAAAGGGAGTGAGAAAAAGCAATGCCGAAGCGGGGGAAACACTATACGCAGTCCAGAGATAAATTGAAAGCGGCCGTGCCGTCGAACTTCGAAGAAGCCGTGCAGCACACCCTGGCCTCGTCTTTTGCCAAGTTTGACGAAACCGTCGACGTGGCCGTCAAGCTGGGGGTCGATCCGCGCCATGCCGATCAAATGGTTCGCGGTACCGTCGTGCTCCCGAACGGCCTGGGTAAAGAAGTCAAGGTGTTGGTATTTGCCAAGGGCGAAAAAGAGAAAGAAGCCCAAGAGGCCGGGGCCGACTTTGTCGGCAACGACGACCTGATCGAGAAGATCAAGGGGGGCTGGTTTGGATTCGACAAGGCCGTGGCCACGCCGGACATGATGGGTACCGTCGGCAAAATCGGCAAGCTGCTGGGCCCTCGGGGGTTGATGCCCAACGCCAAGACCGGAACGGTCACCTTCGAATTGGAGCGGGCGATTCAGGAGCTCAAGGCCGGAAAAATCGATTTTCGCGTGGAGAAAGCCGGTATCGTCCACGCCCCCATGGGAAAAGTCTCTTTTGGAGCCGAGAAAATTGTCCAGAACATAACGGCTTTTCTCGAAACGATCATGCGCCTCAAACCGACTTCCAGCAAGGGGACCTATCTCAAGGGGGTCGCCATTTCAACCACGATGGGGCCGGGCTTCAAAGTCGATGTCGCCCAGGTCAAGGAACTGCTCAAATAGATTCGGCCATCGGGCCCAGTGGCGGGGGCGCTGCCGTTTCGGCACCGCTGGGCTGCTCGTCATCTGAGGCCGTGCGGCCGAGATCATTTTTTGTTTTTTTTAATCATACAGTCATCCTGTCCAAGACCGTAGGTTCACGAAGAGCGTGTTTAATCGGCTCAGGCCGGCCTACCGAGGCAGCGTGTTCGTTTTGCTGGTTACCTCCGGTTTGCCAAGGATGCGGGAAAGGAGGTGTTGGTTACTCGTGAAATTAGATGCGAAGCAGAAAATCGTAGCCGCCTTGCGTGAAAAATTCGAGGCGGCCCAGGTTGTCATCGTCACGGACTACAAAGGGCTCGATGTGGCCCAGATGAACGATCTGCGACGCAAACTGCGTGAAGCCGAAGTCGAGTATCAGGTGGTCAAAAACACGATGCTCACGCGGGCTTCCATGGATACGGACGTCGCGCAGCTGGCGGATACGTTCAAAGGCCCCAGTGCGATTGCGCTGGCCTTTACGGATCCCGTGGCACCGGCCAAAGTGCTGACGCAGTTTGCCAAGGAAAATGACAAGCTGGAAATCAAAGCGGGCGTCATGAACGGCAAACTCCTCGATTTGAGCGCGATTTCGGCCCTGGCCAAGTTGCCCTCGCGCGAGGAATTGCTGGCGCAGGTGCTCGCGGCGATGAATGCCGTGCCCCAAGGGCTGGTCAGCGCATTGGCCGACGCGCCGCGGCGCCTGGTCAACGTGCTGAACGCGGTCAAAGATCAGAAAGAGGCCGCCTAAACGAGCGCATCCCATCGTGATGTGCATTTCTAACGTGAAATATGATTTCGTTTAATTTTGGAGGTAAATCGCAAAATGGCTGATATCACCAAAGACGATGTAATTGAGTTCATCGCCAATATGACCGTGCTCGACCTTTCGGAGTTGGTCAAGGAACTGGAAGAGAAATTCGGCGTTTCCGCCGCGGCCCCGGTGGCTATGATGGCGGGTATGCCGGCGGGCGGCGCCGAAGGCGGTGCGGCCGAGGAAAAGACCGAATTCGACGTCGTCCTCACGGCTCACGGGGACAAGAAGATTCAGGTCATCAAAGAGGTCCGGGCGATCACCGGGCTGGGTCTCAAGGAAGCCAAAGAGCTCGTGGAAAGCACGCCCAAGGCCGTCAAGGAAGGTGTGCCCAAAGACGAGGCTGAAAAAATCAAGGGTCAGCTCGAAGAAGCTGGCGCACAGGTGGAAGTTAAGTAAACCGGAAGTCGCTGGACTTCACTCCGGGAGGGGGCTCGCCCCTCCCGGGCGCCTTAAGCGCAAACCCCATCATTGCCTGGAGAAGCCATGCCGGAAATGTCACTGGCCAAGCAGCGAATTCGTAAAAATTTCGGAAAAATCCCCCAAATCGTTGAAATCCCGGACTTGATCGGCGTTCAGCGGGAATCCTACAGCCGATTTCTGCAAAAGGACGTGCCCCCCGAACAACGGGAAGAAATCGGGCTGCAATCCGTCTTTAAATCGGTTTTCCCGATCAAGGACTTTACCGGAAGCGCTTCCCTCGAGTTCGTCTCCTACCGATTTGCCGAGGTGAAGCATAGCGTGGAGGAATGCATCCACCGGGGGATGACCTACGAAATCCCCTTGCGCATCACCGCACGCCTCGTGGTGTACGACGTGGACGCCGACACGGGGGTCTCCAACATTCGCGACATCAAGGAACAGGAGATCTACTTCGGCACGATTCCACTGATGACCGATAAGGGCACCTTCATCATCAACGGCACCGAACGGGTCGTGGTCAGCCAATTGCACCGCTCTTCGGGGGTTTTCTTCGACCACGACAAGGGCAAGAGCCACTCATCGGGCAAAATCATCTACAGTTCGCGGATCATCCCGGTACGCGGCTCCTGGATCGATCTCGAGATCGATCCGAAGGATATCGTTTATATTCGCATCGATCGCCGCCGCAAATTCCCGGTCACGATACTGTTCAAGGCCTTCGGCTTCTCCTCGGAAGACCTTTTGAACTACTTCTACCATCAGGAGCGAATCTTTCTCAAGGGCAAGCGCTACTTCAAATCATTTAATCCCGATCTGCTCAAGGGGCAGCGTGCCAGTCGGGACGTGAAGGATCCCGACTCCGGTGAAGTGGTCGTCAAGAAGGGCCGTATCTTCACCAAGCGCGCCATCAAACGCCTGAGTGCCTCGGGCCTGCAGGAGTTCCCGATCAACGAAGAAGACGTCGTCGGCAAGGTCCTGGCCCGCAAGGTCATCGACCCCCAAAGCGGCGCGGTGCTGGCCGAGATCAACGAGGCCATCGACGAGGAAATGCTGGAAAAGCTGCGCGAAGCCGGTATCAAAGCCCTGGAAGTGCTTTTTATTGACGGGGTCACCAGCAGCGATGCCGTGCGCAAGACCCTTCTGCTCGACAAGGTCGAAAGCAAGGAAGAGGCCCTGATCGAGATCTATCGCCGTCTGCGTCCGGGCAACCCGGCCACCCCGGAGGTGGCTCAGGACTTTATCGACAACCTGTTCTTCAAATCGACCTACTACGACCTGTCGGGTGTCGGGCGCATGAAGATCAACCAACGCCTGGGTATCGACAGCGACATCAATCTGCGTATTTTGCGCAAGGAAGACATTCTGCTGACCGCCAAGACCCTGATCGAACTGCGTGACACCCAGGGGGTCGTCGACGATATCGATCACCTGGGCAACCGGCGTGTGCGGGCGGTGGGCGAACTTCTGGAGAATCAGTACCGTATCGGCCTGGTGCGTATGGAGCGAGCCATCAAGGAGCGCATGAGTCTGCAGGAAGTCGATGCCCTCATGCCGCACGACCTGGTCAACCCCAAACCGGTGTCGGCCGTGGTCAAGGAATTTTTCGGCACCAGTCAGCTCTCCCAGTTTATGGATCAGACCAACCCGCTGTCGGAAACCACCCACAAGCGCCGCCTGAGCGCCCTGGGGCCGGGGGGACTGACCCGCGAGCGGGCCGGCTTCGAGGTGCGCGACGTGCATCCCTCGCACTACGGACGCATCTGTCCGATCGAGACGCCGGAAGGGCCCAACATCGGCCTGATCGTCTCGCTGAGCACCTATGCCCGTGTCAATCAGTACGGCTTCATCGAAACGCCCTACAGCGTCGTCCAAGACGCGACGATTACCGACGACGTACGGTTCCTGAGTGCTTTCGAGGAGCAGGAGCACCCCATCGCGCAGGCCAATGCGCCGGTCGACACGAACAAACACTATGTCAACCCGCTCGTGACCTCGCGGGTGTCCGGCGAATTCATGATGGTCGAAAACGACAAGATCGAGCTGATGGACATCTCGCCCAACCAGCTGGTCAGCGTGTCCGCCTCCCTGATTCCCTTTCTGGAAAACGACGACGCCAACCGGGCCCTGATGGGATCGAACATGCAGCGCCAGGCCGTCCCGCTGTTGATTAGCGAAGCACCTTTGGTCGGCACCGGAATCGAAAGTGTCGTCGCGCGCGATTCCGGGGTCGCAATCGTCGCCCGTCGCGACGGCCAAGTGGTCGACGTGGATGCCTCGCGCATCGTCATCCGGCACGATACGGCCGAGGGCGGCAACGGCGCCGACAAGCCGGTGACCATCTACAACTTGTCCAAATTCGTGCGCAGCAACCAGAATACCTGCTTCAACCACCGCCCGATCGTCCGCAAGGGCGACCGCGTGGTCAAGGGCCAGATCGTGGCGGACGGTCCGGCCACGGACAAGGGCGAGCTGGCCCTGGGCAAAAACGTGACCGTGGCCTTCATGCCTTGGGGCGGGTACAACTTCGAGGACTCCATCCTGGTCAGCGAGCGGCTCGTCCGCGATGGGGTCTACACTTCGGTGCATATCGAGGAATTCGAGGTCGTGGCCCGCGACACCAAGCTGGGAAAAGAGGACATTACGCGCGACATCCCCAATGTGGGCGATGAAGCCCTGAAGGACCTCGACGACAGCGGTATTATTCGACTGGGGGCGGAGGTCGAACCCGGGGACATCCTGGTGGGTAAAAT
This sequence comes from uncultured Desulfobacteraceae bacterium, assembly GCA_964388465.1. Classification (GTDB taxonomy): domain Bacteria; phylum Desulfobacterota; class Desulfobacteria; order Desulfobacterales; family UBA5852; genus JABZFP01. Next base: position 7,145 of record CAYMAR010000058.1, on the reverse strand, counting down.
CACACCCAAGGGCGAAACCCAGCTTTCGCCCGAGGAGAAGCTGCTGCGAGCGATCTTCGGCGAAAAAGCCGGCGATGTCAAAGACACTTCGCTGCGGGTGCCGCCGGGTGTTCAGGGCATCGTGATCGATGCCAAGGTGTTTTCACGGCGGGGCGCCAGCAAGGATGATCGTACCCGCCAGATCGAGGATGACGAGATCAGCCGCCGGGAGAAAGACTGCGAGGATGAGGTCAACATCATCAAGGGCGTGGCCCGGGATCGTCTGACCAAACTGCTCGTGGGGCAGAAATGCTACGCTTCGATCAAGAAGGGCAAGAAGACCCTGATCGCCAAAAACGCCGTCATTACCGAAGAGGCGCTGCAGGCCACGCCGCTGGCGCAATTTGAACACGTGATCCTCGAGGATCCGCAGCAAACGGAGGCCATCCACGACATCCTGGAGCAGACCCGCCGTTTGACCGAGGAGGTCCGGGACCGTTTCGATCAGCACGTCAGCCGGTTTGAGAAAGGCGACGATCTGCCTCCGGGTGTGATCAAGATGGTCAAGGTCTATGTGGCCATGAAACGCAAGTTGTCCGTCGGGGACAAGATGGCCGGGCGGCACGGCAACAAAGGCGTCGTCTCCCGCATCCTGCCAATCGAAGACTTGCCCTATTTCGAGAACGGCAAGCCGGTGGACATGGTGCTCAACCCGCTAGGGGTTCCCTCGCGCATGAATGTTGGCCAGATTCTGGAAATACATCTCGGTCTCGCGGCCAAGGGCCTGGGCGACCAGATCCAGGCGCTGCTCGAGGAAAACAAAACCAAGGCCCTGCGCGAAAAACTCGCCCGGATTTTCTCCGATAACACCACGGCCAAGGCCATCGGCAAGATGAAAGATGATGACCTGCTGAACTTCGCAGCCAACTACCGTGACGGCGTGCACATGGCCACCCCGGTGTTCGACGGCGCCAAGGAAAATGAAATCAAGGCCCTGCTGGAGGAGGCCGGGCACGAGCGGCTGGCTCAGGCCAAGCTGCACGACGGCCGCACGGGCCAGCCCTTCGATGAAATGATTTCCGTCGGCACGATGTATATGCTCAAGCTGCACCATCTGGTCGACGACAAGATCCATGCCCGTTCCATCGGTCCTTATTCGCTGGTGACCCAGCAACCCCTGGGCGGCAAGGCCCAATTCGGGGGGCAGCGTCTCGGGGAAATGGAGGTCTGGGCCATGGAGGCCTACGGGGCTGCTTTCGCCCTGCAGGAGTTTCTGACCGTGAAGTCCGACGACATGGCCGGGCGCACGCGCATGTATGAAAAGATCGTCAAAGGGCAGAATGTCCTGGAGCCCGGCCTGCCCGAGTCTTTCCGGGTCATGACCAAGGAACTCCAGGCGCTGGGCCTGGATATTCAGCTGCTGGAAGGCGAATAAGATATAAGGAGAGCGCTTTGGAAACGTTATACGATTTCTTTGCAAAGCCCACCGATCCCCGGAAATACGACGGTATCCGGCTGTCGCTGGCTTCATCGGAGCAAATTCGCAAATGGTCCTTCGGTGAAATCAAAAAGCCGGAAACGATCAATTACCGCACCTTCAAGCCCGAACGCGACGGGCTGTTCTGCGCCAAAATTTTCGGTCCGACCAAGGACTACGAGTGCAATTGCGGTAAATACAAACGCATGAAGCACCGCGGTGTGATCTGCGAAAAATGCGGCGTCGAAGTCATCCAGTCCAAGGTGCGGCGCGAGCGCATGGCCCATATCGAACTGGCCACGCCGGTTTCGCACATTTGGTTTCTGAAAAGCCTGCCCAGCAAGATCGGGAACCTTCTCGACCTGACCCTCAAGAATATGGAAAAGGTGCTTTATTTCGACTGCTATATCGTCATCGACCCCAAAGAGACACCGCTTACCAAGGGACAGTTGCTCACCGACGAGAAGTACATGGAGGCCCTGGAGCTCTACGGCAACAAGTTCGAGGCCGGCATCGGGGCCGAAGCCGTCAAGAAGCTGCTGGAAGAAATCGATCTGGACGCCCTCTATAACGAACTGCGCCGGGAAGTCCGGGAGACGGGCTCGGTGGCCAAGCGCCAGAAGCTGGCTAAGCGGCTCAAGATCGTGGATGCTTTCCGCAAATCCGGGGTCGACCCCTCCTGGATGATTATGAGTGTCATACCGGTCCTACCGCCGGATTTGCGTCCACTGGTGCCGTTGGAAGGCGGGCGTTTCGCCACTTCCGATCTCAACGATCTCTACCGGCGCGTCATCAATCGCAACAACCGGCTCAAACGCCTGATCGATCTCAAGGCCCCGGACATCATCGTGCGCAACGAAAAGCGCATGCTGCAGGAGGCCGTGGATGTCCTCTTCGACAACGGCCGTCACGGCCGCGTGATCACCGGCACCAACAAGCGGCCGCTCAAATCCCTGAGCGATACGCTCAAGGGCAAGCAGGGCCGTTTCCGCCAGAACCTGCTCGGCAAACGCGTGGACTACTCCGGCCGGACGGTGATCACCGTGGGGCCGGATCTGCGCCTGCACCAGTGCGGTCTGCCCAAGAAGATGGCCCTGGAGCTGTTCAAGCCGTTCATCTACTATCGCCTCGAGCAGAAGGGTCTGGTTTCCACGGTCAAGAGCGCCAAGAAGATGGTCGAGCGCGAGATTCCCGAGGTCTGGGATACCCTGGACGAGGTCGTCAAGGAATACCCCGTGATGCTCAACCGGGCGCCCACCTTGCACCGATTGGGGATTCAGGCCTTCGAGCCGATTCTGATCGAGGGCAAGGCCATACAACTCCACCCGCTGGTCTGCACCGCCTTCAATGCGGACTTCGACGGTGACCAGATGGCGGTGCACGTGCCCTTGTCGGTAGAGGCCCAGATTGAAGCCCGCGTGCTGATGCTCTCGAGCAACAACATTCTGTCGCCCGCCAACGGCAGCCCGATCATCGTCCCCAGCCAGGACATCGTCTTGGGGATTTACTATATGACCCGCAGCATCCAAGGCCTTCCGGGCGAGAATAAAATTTTCAGCAACCCTGGCGAGGTCCGGCAGGCCTTCGATGCCGGGGCGGTGGACCTGCACACGCGGATCAAACTGCGGGTCGACGGCCAGCGCCTGGATACGACCGTCGGGCGGGTGCTGCTTTGGGAAATCATGCCCAACGACGTGGTGATGGCGTTTCGGCATATTGCCGTGGACACCGAAGCCGAGGCCGATAAGATCGAGAAAGATCTGGCCGGCGGCACCGCTTTCAACGCCCTTGCCGACCAGATGGCCGATACCACCGGCGGATTGGATGAAGGGTACACCGGGCTGCTCAAGCAGAGCGAACTTCAGGGGGTCTTCAGTCTGACCGAGGCGGACGCCGCAACGGTCTTCCAACTGCCGCCGGAGGCCACCTCCGGCCGTCTCGAGGCGGACGGGCGCCTGCACTTTTTCCACGTCCTGCGCCGCGACGTGGGGGTGCCCTTTGCGGCCGTCAACCATGCCATGGACAAGAAAGCGCTGCGTGAACTGGTCGATCTGGTCTACCGGCGTCTGGGACCCAAAGCCACGGTCATTCTGTCTGACCGTCTCAAGGATATCGGTTACCGCTACTCCACCGAGGGCGGCCTTTCGATATCCATCGACGCCATGATCATCCCCGAGAAGAAGTGGGATATTCTCAAGCAGGCCGAGGTCAATGTGACCGAAATCAGCCGCCAGTACACCGAGGGATTGATCACCCAAGGCGAAAAATATAACAAGGTTGTCGACATCTGGGCCAAAGCCACCGATGACGTGGCCAACGAAATGATGGAGGCCATGAAAAACGCGCCCTCCCCCGGGGGGCACACGGCTTCCGGTTTCAACCCCATCTTCATGATGGCCGACTCGGGCGCCCGGGGCAGCAAAGACCAGATGCGCCAGCTGGCCGGGATGCGCGGCCTGATGGCCAAGCCTTCGGGCGAAATCATCGAAACCCCGATTCAGGCCAATTTTCGCGAGGGCCTTTCGGTGCTGCAGTACTTTATCTCCACCCACGGGGCCCGCAAGGGCCTGGCCGATACCGCGCTGAAGACGGCCAACTCGGGTTATCTCACCCGGCGTCTGGCGGATGTGGCCCAGGATTGCGTGATCACCGAGGAAGACTGCGGCACCATGGTCGGTATCGAAGTCGAGCCTCTGACCGAGGGAGGGGAAGTCATTCAGCGCCTGGGGGAACGTATCCTGGGGCGCTACGCGGTCGATGATATTGTCGACCCGTTTACCGACGAGGTCCTGGTTAAATCCGGTCAGCCGATCGACGAAGCGGCCGTGGACCGAGTGGAGGATTCCGGCGTCACCAGTGTGCAGATTCGCTCGGTGCTCACCTGCCGCACGCGCTACGGTGTTTGCGCCACCTGCTACGGTCGCGATCTGGCCCACGGACACCGGGTCGAAAAAGGCCAGGCCGTCGGGATTCTGGCCGCTCAGTCCATCGGCGAGCCGGGTACGCAGTTGACCATGCGGACGTTTCATATCGGTGGAACGGCGAGCCGCCGCGTCGAGCAGGCCGACACCAGGGCCCGGGTGGACGGCAAGATCAAATTCCTGGATCTGAACGTGGTCGCCAACTCCGAAGGTCATCTGGTGGTCATGAACCGCCGGGGCGGGGAGTTTGCGATCATCGACAAGGGGGGCCGTGAGCGTGAGCGTTTCCCGGTGATTTTCGGTGCCCATCTGCTGATCGGCGACGGTGAAGCCGTCCAGGCCGGGCAATTGCTGGCCCAATGGGATCCTTTTACGACGCCGATCATCACCGAGGTCAGCGGTAGCGTCAAGTTTGGCGATATCCTCCCGGGCAAGACGGTTCAGGAGAAAGTCGACCCGGTCACGGGCAAATCGAGCCACACCATTATCGAGTCCAAGCTGGCGGATGCCCGACCGCGGATCTCGATCAAGGACGAAACCGGCAAGACGGCCAAACTGAGCAGCCAGTCGGGTTTGGCGCGTTATATCCTGCCCACCGAGGCGATTCTCCTGGTCGAGGAGGGTGACAGCGTCAATGCCGGCGATATCGTCGCCAAGCTGCCCCGGGCCACGACCAAAACCAAGGACATTACCGGTGGTCTGCCCCGGGTCGCGGAGCTGTTCGAGGTGCGCAAACCCAAGGATATCGCGATCCTGAGCGAGATCGACGGTTATGTCAGCATCGCCAAGGGCACCAAGAAGGGCAAGCAGAAAATCACGGTGACGCCCGTGGACGTGGGCGAGAAGAAGGAATACCTGATTCCGCGCGGCAAGCATATCAATGTCTATGAAGGTGACTATGTGCGCGCCGGCGAGCCGTTGATCGGCGGCGCCGCCATCCCGCAGGACATTCTGAACATCAAGGGCGAAGTGGCGCTGGCGCGCTACCTCGTGGATGAGGTCCAGGAAGTCTATCGGCTCCAGGGGGTTCGCATCAACGACAAGCATATCGAGGTGATCGTGCGCCAGATGATGCGTCGGGTGAAGGTGCAGGACGTCGGGGACACGGATTTTATCACCGAGGAGCAGGTCGACCGGGTGGTCTTCGAAGAGGCCAACCGGGCGGTGATCCAAACGGGCGGCCAGCCGGCTCTGGCCGAACCGCTCATCCTCGGCATCACCAAGGCCTCCCTGAGCACGGACAGCTTCATCTCGGCGGCGTCTTTTCAGGAAACAACAAAAGTATTGACAGATGCTGCTATTGGGGGCACAATAGACTATTTACGAGGCCTAAAGGAAAATGTGATCATGGGTCGGCTGATTCCAGCCGGCACTGGATTCCCGATGTACGGCGAGATTCACGTGGACCAGAATTAGCACCCTTCGCCTGCCGCGCCCCGCGCGGCAGGCGCGATTGCAATCTCCACACCGTATGTTAACTGGGACGACGCGCCAGCGGCGATCACTCGTTCTAAGAGCATAGGTTACTCACTAGCGGCGAATACGACAATCTGCGCGAACCGCCAGCCGGCGGTGGCGGAACATGGTATGCGCTCGACCGTTTCAAGCCAAAAACGGCTTGACAAGCGCGAGACCTATTTGTATTAATGCCGCTTTTGCCATTTCGGCCGAATTGTTAATCGAAGGACTCAAGGGGAGCATATGCCCACAATCAATCAGCTTGTTCGCAAAGGCAGAAAAAAGATCCAGAAGAAGACGAACACCCCGGCACTCAAGGGGGCGCCGCAGAAGCGCGGCGTCTGTACCCGGGTCTACACGTCGACACCCAAAAAGCCGAACTCGGCCTTGCGCAAGGTCGCCCGCGTGCGACTGACGACCGGTATCGAGGTGACCGCCTACATTCCCGGGATCGGGCACAACCTTCAGGAGCACTCGGTTGTGCTGGTGCGCGGCGGGCGCGTCAAGGACCTTCCCGGCGTGCGCTACCACATCGTGCGCGGCACGCTGGATACCCTGGGGGTCGAGGATCGTCGCCAGGGGCGGTCCAAATACGGCGCCAAGCGGCCCAAGTAGCGACGGCTGCCCCAATGAAGCCCAACGAAAAATTGTTAAACGGAAAAATGGTGTAGCTTATGCCCAGACGAAGAGAAGTGCCGCGGCGGATTGTTCTGCCGGACCCCAAATTCAACAGTGTGCTGGTGGCCAAATTTATTCGTTCGGTGATGCGCGACGGTAAAAAAAGTACGGCCGAAAGCCTGCTCTATGACGCTTTCGAAATCATCGAGAAGAAAACCAATGAGGCGCCGCTGAAAGTATTTGAAAAGGCGCTTGACAACGTCAAGCCGATGATCGAGGTCAAATCCCGCCGGGTGGGCGGTTCGACCTATCAGGTGCCCACCGAGGTGCGGCATTCACGACGCCAGGCGTTGGGGATTCGCTGGTTGATCGATTTCTCACGCAAGCGCGGCGAGAAGGGGATGGCCGCACGCCTGGCCGGCGAAATTCTGGATGCGGCCAACAATCGCGGCGGGGCCGCCAAGAAACGTGAAGATACGCACCGCATGGCGGAAGCCAACAAGGCCTTTGCCCATTTCCGCTGGTAGTCGTCTGTCGGCAGGCGCCCTGCAAGCGAACCGGCGATGATCATCGCCGCGCACCGCAGGCGGCCATGCCGCGGAGCACGCACGCAAATTAAAAACGAATATTGGGCCCGCATGGGAGGAAGAGAAGATGGCGAAGCAAAAGTTTGAGCGGACGAAGCCGCATGT
>CAYMAR010000057.1:11688-14158 GCA_964388465.1 uncultured Desulfobacteraceae bacterium | reverse complement strand
CGGCGAGAACGCCGCATGGGGTTAAAAGATGCCGTCTCTAACAGGTCATTTGATGGATCTAACGGCCAGGGTCCTATGCCCCCGATAGTGCGCCATGCGTTCGGTGTAGTGAACGCCGCGGTGGAAGTTAAAGACGGCCGCCGTGATGGCCTGGGTGTCCGCCGCCCAGACCCAACCGCAGGTCAGGCGGATGGCCGGGGTGATCCGCACCACCTGCCCGCAGGCGGTTTCATAACCATCGTAGTCGGGGTCGTCGGCGACATAAAGCGATTTAAGCTCGTCCAGCGTCGGCAGGCGCCAGTCGGCATGGCGCGCTTCGATGGTGTCGGGAAAAGTGAAGCGGACCCAGCGGTCGGCCTGCTTCCAGTCGATGTCGCCCTGGTTGTCGGTCTGGGCCCACATCAGATGGCGTTCTTGGTCGGTGACGGTGCCGTCGCCGTTGTCGACAAAACGCTCCTCGGCCGAGGCCGCACCCGCCATGGCGATCAGGGCCACCACCAACAGGACTCCGGTGAAAAGAAAAAGCCTTCCGGTCATCGCGCCCTCCTTGGAATGCAAACGGTTCGCTACCAAGTCTGATCCCGGGAAATGGCATCATCGCCCAAAATCGGCCCGCCGGTCGTCGGCCGGATCCAGGGCGCTCAAGTCGGTGTCTTGATTCGACTGCTGTAGCGTGCGGCCACCTTGGGATCGCGGTAGGATATCACGGTGGCCGGGGAACGCCGGAATATCTTCTCTGCCACGGACCCCACCAGGACGTGCTCCAGATCGGTACGTCCCTTGGGCCCCATGACCACGAGATCGACCGCTTCTTCCAGAATGAGCTTGAGCAGTTCGTCGATGGGGTTGCCCACCGAAAAAATCGTCCGAATCCGGTCCCGCGGGAAATCGGTTGCCGAAGTGATCCTTTCCAACATGCGGCGGCGCTCATCCTTGATATTTTGGATGTAATGCTTGCCGTCGACCTCATAGCCCATGGCCGATATGGTCCGTACCGATTCCACGTCGCGGGCGTTGATAACACTGGCCACGATCAGTTCGGCATCCGCGCAGCGGGCGAAATTGGCCGCAAATTTAAAGGTGCCTTCCGCATACTCGGAAAAGGCTAGCGCCACCATGACTTTTTGGATGTCATCCATATTGTATTCCTCCCCCGCGAAGCTTTGCGCCGGCGCCATCAGGCCGGTGCCGGTGCAGGCCCGCTCTTGGGCATCCTTGGGCGCTGCATGAGATAGACCAGACCATAGAGGACCAGTCCCGCAGGATAGACCCAGTAGCGCTGGTCATGAGGCATGCCGACCAGGGAAGCGATCAGATCGGGACGCATGAGGATCAGCGTCACCCCCAGAAACAGCGGCACCTCCCAGATCTTGTTTTTGGCCACGAACCACCCCTGGGTGGCCGAGGCGAAGGCAAAATTGCCGAAACAGGCCATGGCGAAGATCAACAGCCCCTGGGGCCATGAATGGACATCGTGCAGGATCAGGTCGGTGTTGAAAATGAACATGAACGGCAGGATGGCCGTGCGGATATCGTACATGAAGCCCTGAATCCCGGTGGCGATGGGCGGCGATTTGGCGATGGCCGCCGCGGCGTAGGCCGCCAGCCCCACCGGCGGCGTGTCGTCGGCCAAGATCCCGAAGTAGAAACAGAACAGGTGGGCAGCCATCAGCGGTACGATGAAATCGTTGAGGGCCCCGATCTCGACGATGGCCGGCGCGGTGAGCGAGGCCATGACGATATAGGTGGCCGTGGTGGGCAGCCCCATCCCGATGATCAGACTGGTAATGGCCGTGATGGTCAGCATCAGAAAAATGTTGCCGCCCGAGAGGGTGTCGATGATGGCCGTGATCAACTGGCCCAGCCCCAGGGCCACCACCCCCACGATGATGCCGGCCGAGGCCGTGGCCAGCGCCACGGACACCATGTTGCGGGCCCCGCCGGCCAGCGCGCCGAAAATATCGAAGATGCTGAGCTTGAAAGCCGCGCCGATGGATTCCTTGCGCAGGTAAGCCTGCACCGGCCGCTGGAGGAGCATGATGATGGCCATGACCCAGATGGCGTTGAAAGCCGCCAGTTCGGGCGAATGGCGCTCGATGATCAGCTCCCACAAGAGCATGACGATGGGCACCAGGTAATGGGCGCCCCCGATGAGGGTCTTGAAAAAAGGCGGTAGCTCGCTGCGGGGAATGCCGCTCAGCCCCAGCTTGGAAGCTTCGATATGGGTGATATAGAACAGCGCGGCGTAGGAGGCGAAGGCCGGCACGGCGGCCGCCTTGATGACCTCTACGTAGGGCACGTTCACGTACTCGGCGATGATGAAGGCCGCCGCCCCCATAATGGGCGGCGCCAGCTGGCCGTCGGTGCTGGCCGCCACCTCGACGGCCGCGGCTTTTTTGGCCGGGTAGCCCACCTTTTTCATCAGCGGGATGGTGAAGGTGCCGGTGGTCACGATGTTGGCGATGCTCGA
>CAYMAR010000057.1:10515-11588 GCA_964388465.1 uncultured Desulfobacteraceae bacterium | reverse complement strand
TTTTCATCAGCGGGATGGTGAAGGTGCCGGTGGTCACGATGTTGGCGATGCTCGAGCCCGACACCAGCCCGGTCAGGCCGCTGCCCATGATGGCCGCCTTGGCGGGTCCGCCCTTGAAGCCCCCCAGCAGGCTCAGCGCCAGACGGATGAAATACTGACCGGCGCCAGCCTTATCGAGCATGGCCCCGAAGAGAACGAACAGGAAGACAATCGTGGCGGAGACGTCCAGGGGGATCCCGTAAATGCCTTCGGTGGACATGGTCATCTGGCCTACGAAACGGTTCAGGGAGGTCCCCTTGAACGCGATCAGATCGGGCATGTAGGGACCCATGAAGGCATAGAAGATAAAAACACCGGCGATCACCGGCAGGGCCGGGCCGATCACGCGGCGGGCCGCCTCCAGCAGCAGGATGGTGAGCACCAGCCCCATGATGATGTCGCGCTGGTTGGGCATGCCGTAGCGCTGGGTGATGCCGGCGTAATCGATGGCGATATACAGGGCCGAAATACAGGCGATGATGGCGACGGCAAAATCGAAGATCGGTATCCGGTCGGTGGCCGAGAGGAATTTGGGTCCGAAGGCCGCCTTTTTCAGGACGGGATAGTTGAGGAACACGATCAGCATGGCAAACCCCAGATGGATCGCGCGGGTGAAGGTCGAATCCAGCACCCACCAGCTGGCGATCGAAAGCTGAAAAAGGCTCCAGGCCACCCCGATGGTGGGGATCACGTACTTGGTGAGGCCCTGCGGTCGGCGGCCGACCCCTTCCTCCTCTTCGGCCATCCTTCTGGCAAGTTCCAAGCCGTCGTCTTTATCGCTGATCTCGGTATTTGTCATCGCATTCACCTGTCCTGCCGGAAGTCGCGGCCATGGAAGCCGTCGCGTTAAAAAGGATCGGCAGCGGTTTTCCCCCGCCGGGGTCCGGGTCGAAGCCTCCCGGGGGCGGATTCCACACGCTGCGGAGACTCTGATAATTGAGGCCGGCTTAAAAAAACGGGCGGCGGGGCACCACGCCCGGCCGCCCGCGGAACGATCTTGCTTCAGCGGTCTATTGCAGACCGGCTTCCTTGAA
>CAYMAR010000057.1:8325-10415 GCA_964388465.1 uncultured Desulfobacteraceae bacterium | reverse complement strand
GCCGCCCGCGGAACGATCTTGCTTCAGCGGTCTATTGCAGACCGGCTTCCTTGAAGTACTTCATGGCGCCCGGATGGATCGGGGCCGACAGCCCTTCGAGCATGCCTTCCTTGGTCAGCACGGCGTAGGCCGGATGCAGCTTCTTGAAATTGTCGAAGTTGTCGAACACTTCCTTGGTGATGGCGTAGACCACTTCGTCGCTCACCTTGCTGGAGGTGCAGAATGTGGCTTTGACACCGAAGGTGGGCACGTTGGCATCGTTCACTGCACCGGGGTACTGGTCCACCGGCACGAACGATTTGGCGTAGTAGGACTTGCTCTTGACCAGTTCGTCGATGCCGGGCCCATCAATGGCGACGAACACCACCTTGGTCTTGCCGGCGGTGGCTTCCTTGAACGCTCCGCTGGGATGTCCCACCGTGTAGAAGAAGGCGTCCAGGCGGCCGTCCTGGAGCAGGCCGGGGGCTTCGGCCGCTTTGATGAACTCGGCCTTGAGATCTTCTTCGGGGTCGATGCCCACGGCCGCCAGGGTGTCCCTGGAGTTCTTCAGATGGCCCGAACCCGGATTGCCGAGATTGACCCGCTTGCCTTTGAGATCCATGACCGTCTTGATGCCGGAATCGACCGAGGCGGCCAGGGTCACCGACTCGGGGTGGATGCTGAAGACTGCCCGCAGGTCTTTCTGGGGGTTGCCGGCCCACTCGGAGCCTTCCTCGCCGAAGAAGGCCTGGTACTGGCGGTCGGACTGGACCACACCGAATTCGAGATCGCCGGCCATGATCGCGTTCACGTTGAAGGCGGACCCACCGGTGGATTCGACTGTCGCCCGGATGCCGTATTCCTTGCGCTTGGCGTTGATCATCTTGGCAATGGCGCCGCCCGTGGGGTAGTAGACCCCGGTAATCCCGCCGGTGCCAATGGTGACAAACTGGGTCTTGGCCTGGACATCACCGGGAGTGGCTCCCAGCATGAGGGAAAATCCGAACAATACCGCTACCGTCAACATAAAAAGCTTCTTCATAAGGCCCTCCTTGAGATTGGCTAAGGTTTGATTCCGCATGGTTCCACAGGGTTCCAGGATGGTCGCGCGCCTCTCTTTCCGCTTTTTAGCTGCTTGAAAACATTGATAATTCGATTGTAGTTGGGATGGAATAAAATCTGTAACAAATCGCTGAAGCGAACGCAACCCTCTTTTGGCAGGCCGCATCACCCGCTGCGGGCCTTCCTTGACAATTGGGCGGGATTGAATTTAGGAATGCCTGCAACGGTAGAACCGCCCGGCGTCGCCATGCTTCCGTCGAAATGATTCCGGCGCCCAAGCCCGCTTGGAAAGCCGCCTCCCATGCATTTCACGCACAGCCAACCCAAACCGCGGGCATCCGCTCCCGGACCACGTGTCAGCGTGATCATTCCCACGTTCAACCGGGTGGGGCTTCTGGTGGAAGCCGTGGATTCGGTGCTGGCGCAAACGTTTAAGGACTTTGAACTGCTCGTGGTGGACGACGGCTCCACGGACGGCACCCAGGCGCGTTTACAGCCCTACGGCCGGCGCGTCACCTGCGTGCACCAGCCCAACCAAGGCGTCAGTGCCGCCCGTAATACGGGGGTTGCGCGTTCGTCCGGCGATCTTATCGCGCTGCTCGACTCGGACGATCTCTGGCGGCCAGCCAAACTTGCCCGGCAGGTCGCCTTTTTCGAAAACCACCCGGACGCGCAGATCTGCCAAACCGAAGAAATCTGGATTCGGCGCGGCCAACGGGTCAACCCCAAAAAACATCACCGCAAACCGTCCGGATGGATTTTCGAGCCCTCGTTGGCACGATGTCTGGTCAGCCCGTCAGCCGTCATGATGCGCCGCGGGCTGCTGGATGCCGTGGGGGGATTCGATGAATCGCTGCCGGCCTGCGAAGATTACGACCTCTGGCTGCGGGTCAGTCGTCGCTGCCCGGTCCACCTGATCGATGATCCGCTCGTCATCAAACGCGGCGGTCATGCTGACCAGCTCTCCGCCGCGTCCGGGCTGGATCGCTACCGGATCCAATCCCTGGACAAACTTCTCGCCGGTGGAGACCTTACCCGAAAGCAGGCCC
>CAYMAR010000057.1:2839-8225 GCA_964388465.1 uncultured Desulfobacteraceae bacterium | reverse complement strand
ATCCAATCCCTGGACAAACTTCTCGCCGGTGGAGACCTTACCCGAAAGCAGGCCCGGGCGGCCGCGGCCATGCTGCGGGAAAAATGCCGCATCTATGCCGCGGGATGCCGCAAACGCGGCCGAGACGAAGAAGCCAAAGTTTTCGAAGCGCTGGCCAACAAACACGCCTCAGACGATTAATCGCTAATGGGGCAGGGCCGCCCCACGGACCGCGTGGAAATGATGGCATCCACCATGCGAGGTCGGATGATCGCCGGTACCGTATTCGTTATGATCCCTTACGCCATCGCCGCCATCTTGCCTTGGGCACCTTCGCCAATCTCGCAGCGCATGCGGCAGACATCCAGGGTCGCGCAGACGACATCCACGGCGGCCTCCAGGGACAGGCTGCCGGTATTGACCGCCAGGTCGTAGTTCAAGGGGTCGGCAATATCGGCATAGAAATACTTCCGAACGAAGGCCTTGCGCTGCGAATCGGTCTTGACCACCCGCCGACGGGCCTCGTCCGTCGATAGGCCGAAGGCTTCCGCCACCTTTCGGGCCCGCACCTCCAACGGGGCGATCACACGGATGCTCAGGCGGCGTTCGGCCGGTAGAATGAAATTGGCACCGCGGCCGATCAAGACAGCATGCCCGTGACGGCCGATGGTGCCGACCACCTTCATGAGATGCTTCAGATACTGGTCCGGCCAGAGATGCCGGGTGTCCACGAGCGAGGCAATCCACTCGTCCAGTACGGACAACCCCTTCTCATCCAGGGTTTCGAGCAGCTGTGCGCTCACCTTGGCGCTGCGGGCCATTTCATGCAGCACCTCCTGATGAAAGAGGTCGAACGCCAGTCGCCGGGCGAGCATTTCGCCGATGATGCGCCCACCGCTTCCGGGTTCACGTGAAATGGTCAGGACGGGAAGGTTTTTGGTCTGCTTGGGCTCGGTCCGGCTATATTGCCAGCTGCGAACCTGTTCCTCGACAATCTGAGCCACGGGTTTGACTTTGACATGCATGACGGCCCTCCTTTCTTCTTTCGGGCGTGACACAGGGCAGACGAATGCGGCGGGGTCGCGATCAGGCCGATGCGGTTGTCAGCAGAAGCGTGAGGGTGATGGCGAATGAACAGAGTGTTGAGTATGCATGCAGGGCCGTGGGAAGTGACGGCGGCGACAACTTCAGGGCAATGAGGAGTCAGTCGACCGCTTTCGGTTGAGACGCCACAAACGGCATCTAATACCAATTTAATTCCCCGCTTAGGGCAGTCAAGCGAAACGGGCGCACCGGAAATCCGTTCCGGGACCGAAGGGGCCGGTATCGACCGCCAGGGGGGCGACTTCAGGCCGGTGGCGACTGGCAGCGATCCATCAGGTCGCGCACGATCTCCAGCAACGGTGGTTCCAGCGGCTGGCTCTTGGGGAAAAGGGCGAGGTTGTCCTTCCAGGTGAAGGCCACAGCGTCAAACCCGGCCTGGATGACGTACTCACCCTGCTTGCCGTAGGTTTCCGCCGGGGTGTACTCCACGAACTGCATGCGCGCGGGGTCGATGTCGAACCGCTGGCAGACCACCGTGGCGATATGACTGCTGGCGCTGCGCACCGAGACCTCCCCTTTCATCATCGTGTCGCGGGGCAGATCCGATGCCACCACGACGATGGGCCGGATGTGCACCAGCCCGGAAGCGGTATCCTGGTTGAGGTCGAAAATTCTCAGCCGGCAGCGCCCATGGGCCAGTCGGAGCTTGCCCCCCCAGCCTTCCCACTCGAAGATGTCATCGAAAATCACCATGATCGTCTCGTGTCTGTCAGCCCCGCGTCAGCGTACTGTAAATCCGCAAGAGTTTATCCGGCAGTTCGCGTACGTCCGATATTACCGTGTGATGGGCATGGCCGTAAAGATCGTCCAGGCGCGGACTGGCGGGGATGTTCACCGTAATGGCATGGGTGTGGACCTGCCGGGCCCGGGCCTCACCGATCGCTTGGCGGGTGTCGGCGATGGCATAGTCCTGTTTGTACTCCAAATCGTTGGGGAAACCGTCGCCGATGACGATCAGCAGATGCACACGTGCATCCTGTCCCGTGAGGTCCTGAGTGGCCCGGCGCACCGCCGCCCCCATCCGCGTGCTGCGCTGGGGCCGTAATTGACCGAGGGCGCCGCGGACGCCCTCCTCCAGTGCGGCGTCAAAATCCTTGATGCGGAAATAATCGACCCCCAGACGCCCGGTACCGGAAAAACCCGCGATGGCATAGCGATCGCCAACCACCTCCAGCGCTTGGCTGAACAGGACAATCGCCTCTTTTTCGACATCCAGTACGGAGGCGACCGAATGAGCCACAATATTGGACGTTGAACGTGATAGGTCAACCAGCAGCAGGACCGCCACGTCGCGTTGCTGCTTGAGTCTTTTGATGTACAGACGCTCCGAGGGCATGAGACCCGCCCGGCGGTCCAGGGCGTAGTCGAGCAGCGCCCGGTAGTCGAAATCGTCGCCCTCGATCCATTGGCGCAGGAGGCGCAGCCCCTCGGGGCGAAGGTGTTCGAAGGCGTATTTCAGCCGGCGGACAAGTCCGCGGCGCCGTTCCAGCACGTTCGCATAGAACCTGTTGGCCGCCATTGGCAGGCGCCGGTCGCGCACCCGCACATGATTATAAAGATAGTCGCCGATCAGGTGATTCCACTCCCGCAGCCAGACCACGGCCTCGACGTCATCGGGGTCCGGAACGTCCGCCGTTGTCCCGGCAGCGCCAGGCAGCTGCCAATCCGCCGGTTCGAGCGGGGGGATCTCCCTCGGGGAATGCCCGGCGGGATCGGATTCCCGCGCCGCGCGCAGGAGATCCGCCAGATCGTCCCTATCCAGGTGCCCGGCGTTGCGCTGCAATCGCCATCGCAGGTCGGCCGGGTAGAGTTTGACCCCCCGTGCGGCCAACCGCCGCGCAATGGCAGCGGCCCGGGAGGCCACGGGGGCAAAGGCCCGGGCGTACGCCTCGCTCTGAACGGGCAGGCGATATGGGGCCGCCAAGGGGCGGTAGGGATGCCGGCCGACCGCGAGGACTTCGGCCACGATTGGAAAAAAGGTCCTCACCAGACCGGCGCTGCCCTCGACCGGCATCCGTATCGGATCGGCCGCATCGAAGGCTGTCCGCAGGCGTTCGACCAGCGCCGCCGCTTCCGGGGTTGCGGTGGCAATTCGTTCCAGGGGGAGATCGAGGGCCAGCCGGGCATACGCGAATTCCAACAGGGCCGGCCGATCCAACCGTCGCCGGGTGTCCGCAAATGCCGCCTGGAAAACCGGCAGCCCCTGCCGCACCAGTCCAGGGTAGTCGCGGGTCAACCGCACCCGCAACCGGGCGTGCTCGAAGAGGGTGAACAGGTCGCGGGCCAGCGGCTGGTGGCCGAAGCCGGCCAGAAAGCGGACCAGATCATCGGCGGCGGGCGGATCGTCGTCATGCGGTGCGGCGATCAGCCCCAGATCGCGCCCTCTTTCCAAATCGAAGCGATAGGTGCCGTACTCGATCAGGGCGGTTTCGAATTTGGTCAATAGCCGGAAAAGGCGGGCATTGGCCTCGCGGTCTTCAAAGACATCCACTTCCTCGGAAAGGTAGATATGGATGCCGTCGCAGGCGGCCAGCGGACCACCGGCCAGCGCTTCGTCCGCAACACCCGGCAGGGCCGCAAGCGGTTTGATCCGAAGCGGCCGCCCGGTGCGGGCCTGAAGGTAGCGATTCAAACCGGCCATGACCCGCGGCAGCAACACGGCCGTCTGCAGAGCCAGGCAGCACGCGCGCCCGGCTTCCGTTCGCAGGGCCACGAACCGCCGGGCCGGTTCGAGATGCCGGGCCGCCAATTCCAGGGCCTGATCGACGAAGTGGGCCAGGGCTCGGTCCGCGAGCAACTGCAGGCCGCGCTCGAGCCCCTCCAGAAACGGCTCCAGGAGCCGCAGGTCGGCTGCGGCGATACGGCCAAGCTGGCGCAGCTGCCCGCAGCGGCGGCCGACCGGCATGCGTTTGAGCGACCGCGGCAGCAGGTTGCCCAGGTACTGGCAGCGGTTGTAGCGCAGCTTGCGGTCGAAGACGGTCTGCAGGAGGTCGAGATAGGCGATGGCCGAGGGTGTGTCCGCATGGGTCAGCAGCCAGCGAAGCCCCTCCAGCGGCGCCGGCAGCAGGTAGGCGCCCTTGCTCAGCAGAACCGCCACGCTGCGGTGGTAGGCGCTCATCAGGGCCGCAGACCCCGTCAGCAGGACCGGCGGCAAAAACAAGGCGGTGGCCCGTCCCCGACCGGCGCCGTGGCGCCCGTCGCGCTTGACCGCCGCACCGAAGTCTCCCAGGGTTTTTGCGGAGGCACCGCCGGCCAGCAGGACCTCGTATCCTTCGGCCACGGCCTGTCCGAAATAAATCTCACGGCCAAAGCACTCGATCAGGGTCGCCACGACCGCCCGGCAGGCATCCGCGGAAGGCTGAACGGGCGCACGCCGGCAAGCGGCCCGGAGACGAGCGGCCAGATCGGGATCCAGATTGTCGAGCGGGGCCAAAGCCGCGCAGGCATCGTCCATGTCAGAATATGTCGCCGATCAGCTCCTCCAGCGTTTCCAGCAGCCGGGCGTCATCGGTCAGGGGCTGACAGATGGCGGTGCGGCAGGCCCGAGCCGGTGAAATGCCGCCCCGGATCAACTGGGCGGCGTAGATCAGCAGCCGCGTGCTGGCGCCTTCGGTCAGACCGTGCTCGCGGATGTTGCGGATTTTGGCGGCCAGGGCCACCAGGCGCACGGCCAGTTCGGGGGGCACGCCGCCCTCGCGGGCCACGATGTCCGCCTCCTTGCCGGCCTCGGGGTAGTCGAAGGCAATTCCCACGAAACGCTGGCGGGTGCTCTGCTTCAGGTCCTTGAGCACCGACTGGTAGCCCGGGTTGAAGGAGATCACCATCATGAAATCCGGATGGGCGCGGATGACTTCGCCTTTTTTATCGATCGAAAGCAGGCGCCGGTTGTCGGTCAGGGGGTGGATCACCACCGTTGTATCCTTGCGGGCCTCCACGATCTCGTCCAGATAGCAGATCGCCCCCGTCCGTACCGCCGCCGTCAGGGGGCCGTCGGTCCATACGGTCTGGTCGTCGCGCAGCAGGAAACGCCCCACCAGATCGGAGGCGAACAGGTCTTCGTGGCAGGAAACCGTGATGAGCGGACGCCCGAGGCGCCAGGCCATGTATTCCACGAAACGGGTCTTGCCGCAGCCCGTGGGCCCCTTGAGCATGGCCGGAAGCCGGGCGGCGAAGGCCGCTTCAAACAGCGCCACCTCGTCGCCCGTGCTCAGGTAGAAAGGTTCGCTGACGATATAATGCTCAGCGCCTGTTTGTTCTGCATCACGCATACCGCCCACCTCCGAGGGGACGCTTCCCGCCGGCG
>CAYMAR010000057.1:0-2739 GCA_964388465.1 uncultured Desulfobacteraceae bacterium | reverse complement strand
CAAAGACATCATTTTGATCGCTACGGCCCACGTGTCCCGCGAAAGTGCGGATCTTGTGCGCCGCACCATCGAAACCGAGAAACCCGACACGGTCTGTGTGGAGTTGTGCGAATCCCGCTGGCAGTCCATCCGCCAGAAAACCCGCTGGCGCGATATGGACATCGTCAAGGTGGTCAAGGAAAAAAAAGCCTTCCTACTGCTCTCCAACCTGATCCTGGCCTCCTTTCAACGCCGCATTGCCGACAAAATGGACATCCAGCCCGGACAGGAAATGATCACGGCCATCGAGACGGCCGACGCCATAGGGGCGCAGACCTGGCTGGCCGATCGCGATATCCGCATCACTCTGGCCCGTACCTGGCGCAGCATGTCCCTGTGGGGCAAGGCCAAACTGCTATTTCAGCTCCTGCTTTCGCTGGGGGAAGTGGATGATCTGAAGGCCGAGGACATCGAGAAAATGAAGCAGGAGGACGTCCTCGATGCGCTGCTGAATGAAATCGGCGCCTCTCAGCCGGTTATTCGCAGCATCCTGATCGATGAGCGTGACCGTTATCTGGCGCAGCGGATCAAATCGGCTCCGGGCCAAAAAATCGTGGCCGTGGTTGGCGCCGGACACGTGCCCGGCATCCGCCGCTATTGGGAACGGGCGTTCGACCTGGCCGAACTTAACAAGCTGCCCGCCAAGAGCATGCTTTCAGGCTCTCTCAAATGGATCATCCCCGCCATCATCATCTTGCTTTTCGCGTGGGGATTTTACACCGGCGGCTCCAAAGCGGGCTCGGACATGGTCCTGTGGTGGGTGGCGGCCAACGGGATCCTGGCCGGCATCGGTGCCATTATCGCCTGGGGTCACCCCCTGACCGTCATCTCCTCGGTTCTCTCCGCGCCATTGACCTCCCTCAACCCCATGATCGCCGCCGGATGGGTATCCGGATTGGTGGAGGCTTTTTCACGTAAACCCAAGGTGCGCGATTTTGAGACGCTTCAGGACGACATCCGTTCGGTCAGAGGGTTCTGGAACAATAAGGTCACCCGTATCCTGCTGGTGGTGGTCTTCACCAATCTGGGCAGCAGTTTGGGCACGTTCATCGCGTTTCCCATGATCGTGCGTGTTCTGCAGACCGTTTGACGTTTGTCGTCAAAAAGTATTTGCGGATCCGCCTTCCAGGCCCGTCAAGTTAGAAACGCACCCTGGAAAAGCGATCTCGCCGGCAAAGCCCGGGGCGGCTTGGCGCCCCTCGCCTTTGCCCCACACCGCGCATCCGGAAGCGCACAAGAAAAAAACCAACCGCGTGGTTGAAGGACCATTCCGATCATCCCGTAGTCCAGCGAACCAAACGGCGGCCATCAGGCTTCGCATCCATTAAACGTCAGGCGTTGATCGCAACGACCTTGCGCTCCATGGTCTTGCCGCCCGGCAGACGGTGCATCCGGGTCTCGACGGTCAATCGCTTCTGGGCAAAGAGCTTGATGCAGGCCGGGTAGAGCTTCCATTCCTCTTTGAGCCCTTTGGATTTGATATCGTCGAGGGTATCGCCCGGGAGGATCGCAAAAGCGCGCTGGCCGATGATGGGCCCGCTGTCCTCGCCGTAATCGATGAAATGCACCGTACACCCGCCGAGCTTGCACCCGTAGCGATAGGTATCGCCGTAGCCATCGGTACCGGGGAAGGCGGGCAGGAGGGCCGGATGGATGTTCATGATCCGCGGATTGGCCGGATCCGCATTGACGCGATCGATGAAATACGGTGTCAGATTGCGCATAAAGCCGGCCAGAATCAGCAGGTCGAATTCATAGGGCGCCATGGCGGCCAGCAGTTCTTTCTCGGCCACGGCCCGGGTTTCCAGAAAAGCCTTCACGATGGCGGCATCCACATCCGGCGAAAAAAGACGGCTTTTGCCGCGCATTTCATCTAAATCGAAATCCGATGGCAGGTGCACCTCCGTCGGGTCCTGACGGTAGCGGCGAATGATATCGCCGTAGTCGACCACGAAGGATGGGATTCCGTGCCGTTCCGCCCGTCCCAGCCCTTTGGCCCCCGGGTTGTCACTGCCGACGAAAACCACCTGGGCGCCTGTCTCGCCGGCCTCGCAGGCATCGATGACTGCTTGCAGGTTGGTTCCACCCCCGGAAATGAGGGCACCAACGCGAATCGTGGGTGTCATGCGGATTCCTCCAGATGCTGGATGACGGGCAACGAAGACGTATGAATGCGCCTGGAAACAGGTAGCAAAACCCGGGTAACCTGTCAATCCAACCCAGAACATATCGCCGAAACATAGCGAAAATCCATACTTTTCGTTGGTTGACAACGGTTGGGGGCGTGAATATAATTCAGGCTATTTCAAACTCGACGAGAGGAAATAGGACATGGCCGATAACGTAATGGAAATTGACGATGCTCGCTTTGAGAACGAGGTACTGCAGTCGGACACCCCGGTAATGGTCGACTTTTGGGCACCTTGGTGCGGCCCCTGTAAAGCCATCGGACCCGTGGTGAAGGAGTTGGCCACAAGCTATGCGGGCCAAGTCAAATTCATGAAATGCAATGTGGACGACAACCCGGTGACGCCGGGCAAATACGGGATAAAGGCCATTCCGACCCTCATCTTTTTCAAGGACGGCAACGTTGTCGACCAGATTACCGGTATGGTGGCCAAGGCCAAATTGGAAGAATCGCTCGGCAAATTGGTTTAAGCCGGCTCCGGTCCAACCCATGCGCGCCGAACACCTGAGGCC
>CAYMAR010000056.1:0-14397 GCA_964388465.1 uncultured Desulfobacteraceae bacterium | reverse complement strand
AGGGCAGGCCAGCCGGAACGGGTAATGATTTTTCCAGGATTGGGGAAGCCTGGGATATGCGGTCAGGTTCAACGTCGAAACGCTCCGGTGTATCGGGCATGCCACAAGCCGGCCAGTCGAAGGCCAGGCATCAATCCGACGGTTGCATTCAAAGCCAAATCAACGCGCGAATACTCCACAGCAGGAGCATCGCCAGGGTCGCGGTCGTCAGCATGAGCACGCCGGCCCGGACGATGTCGCCGGGTTGGACATCCTTCAGGGTGGCGCCGATCCAGGGCTTTGCCACGATCCGGCCGTGGTAGACGTTGGGTCCGCCCAGACGGACCCGGAGGGCACCTGCAAAAGCGGCTTCCGCGAAACCCGCATTCGGGCTGGCATGCAATCGCCCATCCCGCCAGCCGGTCCGCCAGGCCTGGCGTGCGTTGAATCCCGTCAGCCCGGCCCCGATAGCGGTCAAGCCGACGGCCAGCCGCGCCGGCAGCCAGTTGGCCGCATCGTCGATGCGGGCGGCGGCCCGTCCGAACCGCAGGTAACGTTCATTCGTGTATCCCACCATCGAATCCAAGGTGTTGATCATCTTGTAGGTCAGCGCCAGGGGCGCACCGCCGAGGGCGGCAAAGAAAAGAGGGGCGATGACGCCATCGACCATGTTTTCGGCCACGGACTCGAGCGCCGCCCGGCTGACGCCGGATCGATCCAAACGGCTTACGTCCCGCCCGACGATGTGGGCCACCATGCGCCGTCCCGCCGCAACGCCTTTGGCGCCAAGGGCGTCGAAAACGTCCATACCGGCCTGAAGGAGTGACCGGGCCGAGAGGCTGTAGTAAACAAGTGCGATTTCCAGAAACCAGCCCGCCAGAGGATACCATTTTCGGGTCAGCCCAACAGCGGCAGCGGCCAGCAGCCAGGTGGCAACAATCAGGAAAACGGCGAAATAGCATCCGGCCCTTGCGGGCGATGCGAAACGCCTGCGGAAAAAGGGTTCACAGCGTGTGATGGCCGCGCCCATCCAGCGGACGGGATGGGGCAGCCAGCGCGGGTCCCCGGCCAGGAGGTCCAGCGCGAAGGCCGCCGGCAAAATCAGCAGTTCCATGTTCGCAGGCAAGCCCAGCTGTCTCCCGGCGGTTCAACCACCGCCCGTTCACGTCGCTTTGCTCCGGCCGTGCTCTCAGACCGCAAGATATTTCCGGAGCAATTCGGCGCATTTGCGGTTAACGTCCGGCGATTTGAGTGAAATGCGGATGAAATCGCCTGACAGACCGTTGAAATTGGCGCAGTCGCGGATCAATATCTTTTCCGCCTGCAGATGGCGACAGATCGCGTCGGACCGGTGCGGCGCCGGCAGTTTCAGCATGAAAAAACCGGTTTGGCTGGGAAAGACGATGCTTCCCGAAATGGTGCGCAGGCGTTGCGCCATGGCATCGCGTTCCGTACGGACGAAATCCTGGGTGCGCCCCACGAAGGCCCGGCAGGCCACTTCGTGGGCCAGCAGGAAGCGAACGGCCGACTGGGCCAGGCTGTTGACCGCCCAGGGCCGGGCCAAGCGGTTGAGTCGCGCGATGCGATCGGCATGGCCGACGACGAACCCGACCCGCAGACCCGGGATGCCGAATATTTTGGACATGGAGTGCAGGACCAGGGCATTGGCCGGGCGCTCGCGGATCAGTGAGTGCACCTCGTGCTGGGGTACAAACGGCAGATAGGATTCATCGATGACGAAGGTTGTGTGCGGAAACGCCCGGCACATGGATCGAAGGGTGTCGGCGGCCATCAGCTGCCCGGTGGGATTGTTGGGGTGGCACAGATAGACCGCGTCGGCCGACGCAATCTGCGCCTGCAGGTCATCGGGATCGATCTGGAAGTCATTGTCCTCGCGGCTATGGACGAAACGCGGCACGAGACCGTTCTGCCGGCAGCCGTCTTCGTAATCGGCATAGGTGGGGCCGACGATCAGGGCATCGCGCAGACGAAGCGCCCGTGGCAGATCATAGATGATCTGGGTCGTCCCGTTGCCTGCCAGGACCTGGTCGGGTTCGATGCTGTGGCTTGATGCGAATTCACGCCGCATGTCGCCGGCATCCGCCTCGGGAAGCGCGCGGATACGGTCCAGATGGTCCTCGAGGTGCCGCATCAGCTCGGGTGGCGGGCCCAGCGGGTTGACGTTGCTGCTCATGTCGTCGATTTCATGGGGCTCGCAGCCCAGCTTTCGGGCCAACCCATAGATGTCGCCGCCATGACCCCTGATCATTGCAGCCCCCGCATCGCCATCAGTAAAAACAGGATCGATTCGGTGATTTCCGTCATGGCGCCCAGCATATCGCCGGTGATGCAGCCGATGCGGCGCTTGTAAACCAGCAGCGTCAGTCCCACGATCAGACCGAATCCCGCCATCAGAACCGGCAGGCGGGCGCCCAACAGGCAGGACAGTGCCAGCAAAGGCAAAAAGCCGCTGAAGGAAGCGATGGTCAGCGGTGGGGTGAACAGATCGAATCCGGTGCCCTCCTGGGTGCGCCCGTAGGGCAGCCAGCGAATGGCGAAAAGCATGGCGCCGCGGGCGAACCCCGGTACGAGCACCAGCACAAGGGATCGATCGGTCTGCAGCCCGGCAATCCCCACGGTTTTCAAGGCCAGGCAGGCGACCACCGTTACCAGGGCCATCGTGCCGATCCGGCTGTCCTTCATGATGCGCAGCGCACTTTCGCGGTCACGCCGGCCATAGAGGCCGTCCGCGGTATCCCCCAGACCGTCCAGGTGCAAGGCGCCGGTGATCAGCATCAGGAACACCACATCGAGGACAGCGGCAGCCCCCGGCGACCACAGGGCCGCCGCCGCCCGGTCGAGGAGACACAGCCCAAGGCCGATGGCAAGCCCCGCCACCGGAAACCAGGCGACCATTTCCCGGGGGGCGTAAAGCCCGCGGGGTCCGATCGGCAGGATGGTGATGAACTGGATGGCGGCGCAAAAATGCGTCCATGCCGATTTCAAACTCGGCCGCGCGATCATCATTTGATTGGCACCGGAATGCCGGCCACCATCCATACGACCTGGTCCGCACCGGCGGCCATTTTCTGGTTGATCATCCCGGCCCCGTCCCGAAAGCGGCGCGCCATGGCGTTTTCGGGGACAATCCCCTGCCCCACTTCGTTCGCGACCAGGATGACCGGGCAGCGCATCCCCGCCAGCACGCGGACAAGGTTCGCTACCTGCGCTTCGAAATCGCTTTCCGCCGGTGCGTCCATCATGAGATTGGTGGTCCAGAGGGTCAGGCAGTCGACGAGAATGACCTGCCCGCGGGCGTTGTGGGCCTCGAGCGTCCCGGCCAGATCCAGCGGGACTTCCAGCGTTTCCCAGCTGGCATCGCGCTCACGCCGGTGCCGTTCGATTCGGGCGCGCATCTCTGCATCGTACGGGCGGCAGGTGGCCACGAAGATGCGACGGTCCACATCCAGGGCCTCGGCCCTTCGAAGGCCTTCAGCACTCTTGCCGCTGCGACACCCACCAATAATGAATGTGACCATATCGTTTTATGTCGATTGGTTGTAATGTTTAATTCAAGTTACAGATAACGTTTTCAGGTTGGCTGGACAAGCCCCGTAATGGCCGGCAGATCGAGGTGTTCGGCCACATGGGCAGCCAGTTGGTCATAGGCCCGGTCGCGCGCTTCCGGACCGTCGACGGTATCCACCCCGATGTGGCTTAGACCCCAGCAATGCAGCCAGCGGCGCGTGATCTCCGGGCTGTCAAACAGGCCGTGGATGTAGGTGCCGGCGATGCGCCCTTCACCCAGGTGGCACCCGTCCACATCGTCGGCCGCTTCCCGGTTGCGCTCCTTTACCGTAAAAAGACCATCGCCGCCGTCCCGAACCGTCTGCCCCATGTGGATCTCGTAGCCCTGTCCGCAGGCCCCGTGCCAATCGAACCGGGTTCGCGTGGTGGTTTTGGGCGCCTTGAGAACGGTTTCCACCGGCAAAAGCCCGAGCCCCGGCGTTTCGCCGGGCGCACCTTCCAGTCCTTCGGGGTCGCTCACGCGCCGGCCCATCATCTGGTAGCCGCCACAGATGCCGAGCACATGGCCGCCGCCGCGTGAAAAATGCCGGATCTGATCGGTCCATCCCTGCCGGTGCAGCCATTCGAGATCGTGGCGCGTGTTCTTGGATCCTGGCAGGATCACCGCCTTGAAGTCGTCGAGCGCCTGCACCTGCTCGATAAAATGGACGTCGACACCGTCCAATGCCTGCAGGGGGTCGAAATCCGTGAAATTGGATATGTGCGGAATGCGGATAACGGCGATCACCGGCAAATCCGTGTTCTCCGCGCGCACCGCGCGCGGTTTCTCGATCACCACCGAATCTTCCTGCTCGATGACAAAATGGTCGTACCAGGGCAGCACCCCGAAGACGGGCTTTCCGGTTCGTGTCTGAATCCATTCGACCCCGTCGTCGAACAGGCGCAAATCGCCCCTGAATCGGTTGATGACGAAACCCGCGATCCGCTCTTGGCGTTCGGGCGGCAGGCAGGCCATGGTGCCGACCACTTGGGCGAACACCCCGCCGCGATGGATGTCCGCCACCAGGATGACGGGGGCATCGGCATACTCGGCCATTTTAAAATTGACGATGTCGTGGGCCTGCAGATTGACCTCGGCGCACGAGCCCGCCCCCTCGATCAGGACCACCTCGTATTGCGAACGGATCCGGTCCAACGCCCCGCAGGCCGCATCGTAAAGCGTTTCCTTGCGCCGGTGGTATTCAAGCGCGGTCAGGTTGGCCCGGGCTTGGCCCAGCAGCACCACCTGGGCGCCGACCTCGCTGGTCGGTTTCAGGAGAATTGGGTTCATGTCCACGTGGGGCGGGATCCCGGCCGCTTCCGCCTGGACGATCTGCGCCCTTCCCATTTCGAGCCCCTCCGGGGTCACGCCGGAGTTGTTCGACATGTTCTGGGCCTTGTAGGGCGCTACTTTTACGGCCTGCTGACGCAAAGCCCGGCAAAGCCCGGTGGTCACCACACTCTTGCCCACGTCCGAGCCAGTGCCGAAGATGGCCAGGCACGGGGCTTGCCGAGGTTCATTTTTCAATACCGGTCCTCGCCGCAACACCCTGGGTATAATAGTGTTTTTCCGCCTGCATCACGGTGATCAGGTCGGCCGCCGCGCACCAGATGGAGGGCGCGTTGCGTCCCGTGAGAACCACCTCCACGTGGGATGGCCGTTCGGCCAGCATGGCCAGCACTTCCTGGGGGTCCAGTCCTAGCGCCCCGACCACGTTGATTTCATCCAGAATGACCAGATCGTGCGCCGCACCGTTCAGAGCCTTGCGGGCGGCTTGCAATCCTTTGGCGGCCATGGCCCGGTCTTCCGCCCCGGGGCGTCCACGCACGAACCGGCCCGTGCCGAACTGGGCAATGTCCACCGGCGGGTCGAGTCGGCGCAGCGCCTGGATTTCGCTGTAATCGCCGGACTTGAGAAACTGGATCAGCGCCACGCGCATGCCGGCCCCCACAGCCCTCAGGGTCAGTCCCAGGGCGGCGGCGGTTTTGCCCTTGCCGTCACCGGTGTAGATCTGGATATATCCCTGCATGCCGTCGGTCATCGTCTCAATGGGGCTCACATCAATTGACGGTTCATCCGTTCCGGTCGGCATCGGTTCGGAGTGCATTTCCACTAACCGCATACTTGTCGCTGTACCCCCGCGGTGTGATCATGAAATCCCGATAGACCGTCGTGTCGCCGTTGCCCACGAACAGCGTGGTCTGCATGTCCACATGCATGTCCGGCAGGTCGGCCAGTGTCGCGATGGCCACCCGTTGATTGGCCCGCATGGCCCCGGTGACCACGCCCACCGGGGTTTGCGGCGGCCGGTGGCGAAGAATGATATCGCAGGCCCGATCGAGATTGTCCTTCCGGCGGCGGCTGCGCGGGTTGTAGATCACGATGACGAAGTCGGCGGCCGCCGCGGCCTCGATTCTTCGGGCGATCGTGTCCCAGGGGGTCAGCAGGTCGCTCAGGCTGACCGCGGCGAAATCGTGCGTGAGCGGGGCGCCCAACAGCGCGGCCCCGGCCGCCAATGCCGGAATTCCCGGCACGACTTCAATCAATAGCCCCCCTCTGGATTCAGCGGGCGTCCCGGGTTTATGAATCGCGATGCCTTTCAGGCGGCAAAGCTCGAGCACGAGCCCGGCCATGGCGTAGATGCCGGCATCGCCGCTGGAGACGATGGCACAGCGTTTTCCGGCCAGGGCCGCGTCGAGGACCGCCTCCGCGCGCTCGATCTCGCGGGTCATGCCCGTGCTGATGATTTCCTGGTCGGCGATCAGGGGACGAATCAGCTCGATATAGGTGCGGTAGCCGGCGATGGTCTCCACCTGGGTGAGAACCGCCCGGGCGCGCGGCGATAGGTGGTCGTCATCGCCGGGGCCTAAACCGACGATGAACAGGGTCGGCGCGCCACCGCGACCGTCACGTTGCGGGTGGTCTGCTTGGGTACGATCAGCTTGCCGCGGCCGGCGGCCAGAATCGCTGCTGCTTCGCATACGCTTGGAATTCCTATATGTTTTTCGACGGCAGCCGAGGGGGTGCGGATGTCGGCCACCTGCGCCAGCTGTTGCCGGGAATAGAAATCCAGCGGCAAACCGAATGCGTCGGCCGCCTCGATCATGCCGGGCTCGTCGGATTTGAGGTCCACGCTGGCAAACCCGGCCAGGCTCTTGGGCGCCAGGCCGTTTTTCGCCAAAACGACCTCGAGCAGTTCGCGGATCTCGTGCGCGGGGGTCCCCCGGTTGCAGCCCAGGCCGACGAAAAGCGATGCGGGTCGCAATATCAGGACTTCCGGGGGCAGGTCAATCTCAATGTCGTCCACGAAGACGATCGGCAGCCGACCATGATCGGTTGTGGGGGCCCCATCGGCCCCGAGGTCGATCGATCGGATGTCGGCCTCGGTCAAAGCGTTTCCGAGACAACCCTGGGAATCGCAAATCCCGATCGGGTCGCCGCGGAGCAGCGCGCCGCTGACCAGACGAATGGCGGCGTGGTTTTCGATGGCCAGGCCGCGCTCGCGGGCGATCAGGTCAATGGCAGGGACGCTTCTCAAATCCGTGGCCGTGGTGATGACGGGGTCGGCCCCCAGACGTTTCGCAACCCGACGTGCCAGGGCGTTGGCGCCCCCCAGATGCCCGGACAGCAGGCTGATCACGTGGCGCCCGGTTTCGTCCATGACCAGAACAGCCGGATCCTCGGCTTTGTGACGCAGCTGATCGACCAGCGAGCGCACGACGATTCCCGTGGCCATGATGAAAACATGGGCCTCGTAACGACGGAAATTTTCGGCCAGGGCCTCCCGCAGGCCTTCGAATCGCCGGGCCGACAGGCCCGGTTGGTGAACCGGGGCGCTCACGTACAAGCAGCCATTGGTGAGGTGCCCCATGAGCCGGCGGCCCAATTCGGCACCGCCCTTGGTCAGTGCCCAGACGGCGATTTTGCGGCTAAGCGATGTCAATGACAGCCCTTTAGCGATTGCGGTGGTTACAATTCAGACGGTTCGCCGGATCGATTGACTGGGTCAGAATTTCTGGCGGCGGCGGTAGCCGTGGCTGAAACCGGCGTCGTAGAGTTTGGACCGCTGCCGGAATTGTTCCAGATCGACTTCCAAGACCCGTCCCACGATAATGACGGCCTGGCGGTCGATTTTCCGGCCGGCCAGTTCGTCGGCAACGACGTCCAGAGTGGTGCGGACGATCTGCTCGTCGGGTTGGCTGGCCCGGTACACCACGGCGCAGGGCGCCTGCCGGCCGTAAGCCTGGCCAAGAATGGCCGCCACCTGCTCGATCATGCCGGTACTGAGATAAATCGCCATTGTGGCCTGATGGGCGGCCAGCAAGGCCAGCGCCTCTTTTTCCGGCACCGGGGTGCGCCCCTCCAGCCTTGTCAGGATCAGTGTCTGGGATATCTCCGGAAGCGTGAATTCCATTTCCAGGGCCGCGGCGGCCGCAAAGGCGGCCGATACCCCGGGAACCACACGGTAATCGATCCCGCGCGCATCGAGCAGCGCCATCTGCTCGAAAATCGCGCCGTACAGGCTGGGATCGCCCGTGTGCAGCCGCACCACCCGCCCACCGGCCTGCCAGCGGGCATCGATCGCATCGATGATTTCTTCGAGCGTCATGCCGGCACTGCTCACGGTTTGCGCCCCGGGCGCGCACCAGGTCAGCACGGCCTCGGGCACCAGGGAGCCGGCGTAAACGACGAGATCCGCAGCGGCCAGGGCGTCGCGTCCTTTTAGGGTGATCAGTTCCGGGTCGCCCGGTCCGGCGCCCACGAACAGGACCGGGTGTCTGGTTCGGGCCATTTCATGCCTCGAAGTTGATGGATTTTCCAAAAGGACAGCCTTATCTCCAGGGTAAAATAAGTATCTTAATAATTAAAGATTATAATTAGTTAAAATATATTTTCACTGAAACGACTTTAAGTCTCTTTGCACCCGCGAACGATCCATACCGGATTCAGCGCCTCAAGGCGATCGCCGGCGGGCATGGCACGGCTGCGGCTGATTTGCACGTGGGTGACATCCGTCTGCAACCCTTCGTTGCGCATGGCCTGGAGGGCGCTTTGCATGCTGTCGATCAGAACGGCATTGACCACCAGGATGCCCCCCCCGTTCAAACGGCGGGTCGCGTGGGTGACGATGGCGGCCAAGGCCTGTCCGCCGCCACCGATGAAAACGCGGTCCGGATCCGGAAGGTCGTCCATCCCGGCGGGCAAATCCGCTTCGATCACGTGAACGAACCTGGCCCCCCACCGGCGGCAGTTGTCCCGTATCTGGGCGACCCGGCCGGCATCCCGCTCAACAGCCCAGACCCCGCCTGCCCCCACAAGGCATGCGCCCTCAATGGCCACAGCACCGCTGCCGGATCCCAGGTCCCAGAGCACCATTCCCGGCGTAAGCCCGAGCTTGGACAAGGCCACGGCCCGCACCTCGCTTTTGGTGATGAGGCTGCGCTCATGGGCGATCTGTCCGTCCGGCAGACCGAGATAGGGCTGGCGGATGTTTTCGCCAACGCCGGAGTCGATCACCACCAGGTTGGGTTCGCGGAAATTCTCCCGGGCGGCTTCCCGGGGCGTCAACCAACGAACGGCTTCGTCGTCGGAACCCATGCACTCCAGGACGCAGAGGCGCGCTTGCGGATCGCCCTGCGCCGCAACCACCTCCGCCAGCCAGGCGGGCGAGCGGCGTTTGTCGGTAAAGACGGCCAGGCAGGTCGCGCGTTTCAAGGCGTCAATCAATGCATCTTCGTTCGTCCGGCCGTGCATGCTGACGACGACAACGTCGTGCCAGGAGCGGCCGAGGCGGGCAAAAGCCGCCGCCACGGCATTGATGTTGGGCCAGATGCGCACGTGACGGGGGCCCAGGGCCTTGATCAGGTAGGACCCGATGCCGAAATAGAGGGGATCGCCGGATGCGAGGACGACCACCCGCCGGGAGCCCATCTCGTTTTTGATCTGCTCCACAACGGCTGACAGGTTGCGGTCGATCTCGATGCGCCGGGCGGTGGTGTCCGGCAAGGCATCGAGGTGCCGCCTTCCGCCCACCAGCACCTCGGCGTTGTGGATCAGGTCGAGGTGGATCGTCGTGAGATCGAGGGGTGACATCCCCATGCCGATGACGTTCACGGGATGATCCGCAAGCTTGCTCATTGTTCCTCGCGTGGTGACGCGTCGCTGTCGCAGGCGATCCGGCCGTCATAGTCGAATAGGATGCAGCGCACCGCCATTGGGTTTTTGGCAAACCGCGCGGCCGAGCGGACAATCCGTCGGGTCACCGTCCCGAACATGAACGGCGCCCGGTCCTTAAGTAATTCGAAGGCCTGGCGGGCCGTGTTGGCGTCGCGAATGTCAAGGGTCAGCGAAGCGTCGCCGGTCGCCGCCTGAGTCCATTCCGCCAGTTGCTCCAGCACCAGGGCTGCTTTGGCCGCGTGGGTGTGGGGGATCCCCTGGGCCATCTTCAGGGCCTTGCCAAAAAAAACGGCGATGATGACCGACCGGGTCCGCAGCGCCGCCGCCGCCTCGATGGCGAAGCGGAAATAATCACCGATCTGCACGAAACTTTCGGCCGCCAGGTCCGGCAGCGCCGCCTGGGCGAAACGCTCGCTGCGCCGACCGGTGGTCAGCACCGCGGTGCGGCTGCCCGAGGCCGCCGCCACGGAAAGCGCCGAGCGGATGGTGGCCGTATAGGCCGCATGGGACATGGGGCGCACAATGCCTGTCGTTCCCAGAATGGATATGCCGCCGATAATCCCCAGGCGGGCGTTCAGGGTCTTGCGCGCCAGAATTTCCCCCCGGGGGACGAAAATCCGCGCCCGCACCTTGAACGCCCGGCGGCGCCCGGCCAGCACGTCGTTGACAGCGGCGCGGATCATGCGGCGCGGCCCCGGATTGATGGCCGGCGCGCCCGGGGGCATCTCCAAGCCCGGTTTGGTTACGGTCCCCACCCCTTCCCCACCCTCGATTTGCAGCCCAACCGGCCCTTCAGCGGACGCTGCACGCATCGACAGTTCAACCTCGGCGCCGATTTCAGCCCGATGGGTGATATCCGGATCGTCGCCCGCGTCCTTGATCACCGTACAAATCGCCTTGGTTTTCGATAACCGTTCGACGCGCTCGAGGGGGATGGTCACCCCGCCCTCGCTCAGAAAGGCGATATAAACCGCTTTCGGCGCCCTGTTTTCCGTCAACAGGCGCAGCGCCCCTTTTACGGCGGCGGCGGCGGCCGTTCCGGTCGTGAAACCGCTGCGCAATTTTTTTTTTGGCAGGGCCAACCGTCAGATCAAACCTTTCCAATCTCGCTCATCCGGGGACAACAGGCGCATCTGTGGTGATGCCAAGCCGTTCATCGGATTCGTGAGGGGTCTCTGGCCGTACACGTGGGATCATGGCCCCACGGTCAACCGGCGGCCATGATGGCCAGGGCGTTGACGACGCTGGCGGCCACATTGGATCCCCCCTTTCGACCGGTATTCGTGATATGGGGCCCTTCCATCCGCGCCAGTTCACTCTTGGATTCGGCGGCGTTCACGAATCCCACGGGCAGGCCCACGACGAGCGCGGGTTCGGCTTTTCCGGAGCGTATCAATTCGATCAGCCGGAGAAGCGCGGTGGGCGCGTTGCCGACGACGTAGATACCGCCTTTCATCAGGGGGACCGCCGCATCGACGGCGGCCTTGGCGCGGGTGCAGCCCGAATCTCGGGCCACCTGGGCGACCGTGCCGTCGTCGATCAAGCATTCGACCGATCCGCCGAAACCATAGATTTCGGCCTTGCGAATCCCGGCGCGGGCCATGTTGGTATCGGTGACGATGTTGCGGCCCTTGCGTATCGCGTCGATGCCCGCTTCGATGGCACGGGGATGAATGCGGGTCGTTTGCATGTATTCGAAATCGGCACTGGTATGGATCATGCGCCGGATGACGGACCATTCTTGATCGGTGTAGGTGTGCGGACCGGCTTCCTCGTCGATGATGCGGAAGCTCAGGGTCTCGATGTCAGTGGGTTTCATCGGCGCCATCCTTTTTTTGTTGATACGCACGACAGCGGCGGACAAAGGCCCTCGGCAGTTCGGGGTTGCTGCTGAAATGCAGGTGCACATAGCTGCCCAGCGTCTGGTGCCGGTAATAGCCTTCGGCGGCCATCGTCTGGCCCTCCCGGGAGGCCATTTTGTAGACCAATTCGACGCCGGCATCGATCCCGTCCGCATCGAGCTCCGAATAATGGAATTCGTGGCCGCGGGCGCGCAACCCGGGGGCGCCGATAATCGTATCCGCGCTCAATTCGATCTCGCGATACCCCAAGGCTTTGCGGCGCGGCAGCATCCGGCTGGCGAAAGGAAAGCAGCCGGTCATGTCGTGCGCTCGGCCCGACGCGTCAATCAGTTGACGGCAGAGGTACATGAAACCGCCGCACTCCGCGTATATCGGCATACCGCTGTCGCTCATGGCACGGATGGCCGTTCGCATGTCGTGGTTGGCGGCCAAATCTTCAGCGACCGTTTCCGGGTAGCCGCCGCCGATGTAGAGGCCGTCGAGGCCGTCTGGAGGGCGACGATCCGTCTCCGGCGAGAAAAAAACCAATTGGGCGCCGTTGGCCGCGAGCATTTCCAGGTTCTCGGGGTAGTAGAAACAGAAAGACCGGTCGCGGGCGACACCGATGCAAGGCCCGGATGTTTCTGGTGGATTTTCATCGGGGCGCCCAGCAGCATGCCAATCAATGGCCGGCAGCGTCCCGATCAGTTGATCGAGGTTGACGTGATTTTCGATCCGTTCAACCAGGCGATCCAAATGAGCCGGGTCCAGCGGATGATCATCCGCGGTGACCAGCCCCAGGTGACGCTCCGGCATTTGGATTTGGTCATCGCGGGGGACGCCTCCCAGACACGGCATCGTCACATGACCTTTGAGCGCATCCATTAAGTAACGCAAATGTCGCGGGCTCCCGATGCGGTTGAAAACCACACCCAGGTATTTGACATCCGGATCGAAGTTTTCGAACCCTTGAATCAAAGCGGCGGCACTGCGGGCCATGCTGCGGGCGTCCACGACGAGAAGCACCGGAAGTCCCAGCCATTTGGCCATCTGAGCGGTCGAGCCGGCCTCGGTTCGACCGTCATAGCCGTCGAAAAGCCCCATAACGCCTTCGACCACGGCCGTGTCGTCCTCGCGCAAATCCCGATGGAAGCTGGCCGCATTGGTATCCCGCGATAGCATCCACCCGTCCAGATTCCGACTGATGCGCCCCGTAACGTGGCGGTGATGGCCCGGGTCGATAAAATCCGGTCCGACCTTGAAAGGTGCCACGCTCAGTCCACGGCGTGCCAATGCCGCCATCAATCCGAGTGCGAGGGTGGTCTTGCCGCTACCGCTCGACGGGGCCGCTATGGTAATTCCCTTGGGCATGCAGGACTTGCCGATCCGTTGGGGGTATGAACACCGCAGGTTTATACACCCCCACCGTTCGGTTTGGCAAGGAAGTTGGTCGAAACGCTAATCGCTATGTGCTCAAAAAGGAAAGGAAAATGGGAAATGGTTCTTTATTTTGATCATCGAGAATTGTCTTGGGCATCGATCATCTCGATAGATAATAAATGTCAAAACCGCTGTGAACCTTCATCTATTGAGTGTATACATGCACAAAACTACATGGTAATATATTTGATTAAATCAATCGCTTTTGAGTGTTTGCCCATACCATCGGATACACGGTGTAAATTTAGCGAGGGTTCATTGCCTGATCCAAACTTCGACTCAGAATTGATGAGCGTCACAAGCGCCTCGCTTGATGCCGGCCGTGCCATACTGGATGTCTATGAATCGGATTTCGCGGTTGAAGAAAAAGACGACCGGTCACCACTGACTTTGGCCGATCGAAGGGCGCACGACATCATCGTGGCCGCACTGGAAAAGACGCCCCATCCGGTGTTGAGCGAAGAGGGTCAATCGATCCCCTACGGTATCCGACGCGCCTGGGACACTTTCTGGCTGGTGGACCCGCTGGACGGCACCAAGGAGTTCATCAAGCGCAACGGGGAATTCACTGTCAATATCGC
Organism: uncultured Desulfobacteraceae bacterium; assembly: GCA_964388465.1. Classification (GTDB taxonomy): domain Bacteria; phylum Desulfobacterota; class Desulfobacteria; order Desulfobacterales; family UBA5852; genus JABZFP01. The sequence goes on along the minus strand of CAYMAR010000056.1, from coordinate 811 downwards.
CTTGATTCAGAATCAACATCCGGTGTTGGGCGTCATCTACGTACCGGTGACCGATACCCTCTATTTCGGGACGACGACCCACGGGGCCTATAAAACGGGGTCGGCCTCCAAAGTCTGCCGTGAAAAGCCGCTGCAGTCGATGGCCCCGCAAGACGCGCTTGAATACCTTTTTGAAACAGGCGCCGGGCTTCCTCTGCCTGCGAATGCGAGGCGGCCCTTCACGATCGTCGGCAGCCGCTCGCACAGCACCCCGGACGTGGACCGCATCGTGGAGGAAAGCAAACGGATTCATGGCGCGGTGGATTTCATTTCCGCCGGCAGTTCGCTCAAGATCTGCATGGTGGCCGAAGGCCGCGCCGATCTCTATCCGCGCACCGGGCCCACCATGGAATGGGACACGGGAGCCGGTCAGGCCATTGCCCAAGCTGCCGGGGCCGAGGTCGTTGAGTTCCACAGCCATGCGCCGCTCCTCTACAACAAGGAAAATCTTCTCAACCCCTGGTTCAGGGTGCAGTGGCCCTGAATGCTGCGGCCGCAGGTCGTGCGCTTCCAGCCACGGAAAAATTCAACCATGCCAAACGATACCGTGTCCCTCGTCAACCTCGTCGCCGATGAAGAACGCCAGAGCCTTCTCAAGGATCTCTCTCTAAGCCTTCCGGATCTATCGCTGAACGCGCGCCAAATGTGCGACCTGGAGCTTCTGGCCACCGGGGTGTTTTCACCGCTAGATCGGTTTATGAGCCGGTCGGATTATGAATCCGTTCTGGACCGCATGCGCCTGCAAGACGGTCGCCTATGGCCCATTCCGATC
>CAYMAR010000055.1:0-14633 GCA_964388465.1 uncultured Desulfobacteraceae bacterium | reverse complement strand
CTCCTCCGTTTCCACCACCCGTTTCCAGATCGGCCCGTTGGCGGTGTCGATCACGAAGATCTCGGTGAACGACCCCCGGGGCGTGCAGCACATGCGATAGCGGCCGACCGGCGACGAAGTCGATAAATCGGCGCCGGTCAAAAAAACAACCGCCAGCGCCGCCAAAGCCCCGATTAAAAGGAAGATGGCGCGTTCTTTCCACGGGTGGGTGTGCATCATGATCTCCTTGTCTCCCGGTTGTGGGGACCGCAGGCCCTGTTCAACGGCCCGCATCTTGTCGTTCAGCGGCTGAAAGCCGCCAGCAAATCCGGTAGAAAATCCTGCATGCCGCCGAAGAGCGGTTTATCGTTCGGCACGATTCCCGGTGCAAAGCCCATTTGACGAAAAGGCGCCAGGACCGACGCATCCCGGCAGATGACGTGCACCGGCACCAGGGAGGGTGCCTCGCTCCCGGTGATGTGGGCGTTGGGCTGATGATCGCCGAGCACGATGATCAGGGCATCATCGTGCGCAAACCGGGTAAGATAATGGCCCAGCACGGTCAGTTCATACCGTATCGCGGTCAGATAGGCCTCGGTGGCCTCGGTCAGATCCGGCCAGTTGTTGGGAAACTCTACGGGCGCCAGCTGATGATAAACGGATCCGTCGCCGACAAGCTCCCAGTCCGGAAGATAGACCGGCTGCCGGTGAAAGGGCGCGTGGGTGCTCACGAGAACATAGCGGATAAAGAGAGGGCCCTCGTGGGGCATGATCTCGCGGCGGTAGACCCGGTCCAGGACAAACTGGTCGGGCATGGGAGCAAAACCGAAGGCCGGGCCGCGATAGTCGAGATCCCGGGCATGATATTCCCGCTGGTAACCGAAATAGCGGCCCTCGGGCCAAGGCATCGTGGTGCCCGGCATGATCGAGAGGGTGCGGTAGCCCGCCCGCGCGAAATAAGAGGCCAGGGGCGGCACCCGACTGGCCACCAGATACGCGTAGCGCAACTGGTCGGACAGCCAGACCCCGCTTTCCAGCGTACCGAACGCCAGCCAGGAGGCGCCGCCGAAGGTCGGTGAGCGCAGATAGCGCGAGTAAATCGTGTAACCCCCGCGGTTCAGGGTGGCGGCAAGCCACTGGATCGACGGTGCGAACGTCTGCCAGTGTTCGGGCTTCTTGAACAGGGTCTGGCCGTAGGATTCGATCAGAAACAGGTAGACATTGCGGCCCCGGAGACCGGCCAGAGGCGCTTCGTAGGCCGGGATCCGTTCGGCGGCCATCTGAACGGCGGCGAGCCCGCGGCGGCGAATCTCGCGGATGTTGACCATGAAGGCCACCTCCGCCGCCAGCCGCGGCGTAAAGGCCGTCGCCGGCGGCGGCAGATGGACGGGATAGCGGCCGCTCTGATAGGCGCCCACGGCCAGGGCCAGCACCAGGGACACCCCCGCGAAGCCGTACCGGGCCGCCGGGTAACGAAAAAAGGCCCCGGCCGTTTGCAGGGCCCGCCACAGGGCCCAGACAAGGGCAGCGACCAGAACCGCCGTCAGGGCGGCATAAAGGGTCAGGCGTGCCGGTGAAAAGGAGTGGGCCAGGAGATGCGCCAACCCGGGCAGATAGCCGATATCCATGTACAGATTGAAGGGCCGGTTGAAATAAACCGGCATGATGACGTCCCCCAGGCGAAACAGGCGCCCGAAGACCAGCACAACCGTCATGGGCAGGATGATCGGGGCACGAGCGGCCCTACCGACCCAGGCCAAGGCGCAGAGCATCCCCAGAAGTCCCCAGACCTCCAGGGACGGCCGCAGCAGCTTGAAGGACAGCGGCGGCGTTGCGGGGAAGTCGAAATTGATAAAAAAATTGAGAAAGGCCCAGGCCAGGATAAAGGTTGCCAGGTTACGCCGATCCAGGGATGGCCGGAAACGCGCGCTCACGATGCAACCGCCTTTTGACCGGCAGACACCGCACGGCGGCCGGTTGACCGGGATGCAACCAGCGATTCGAGGAAACGCGCCAGGTGCGCCATGGTCGCGGCCCAGCCGGGCTGGCGTTCGAATTGCCGGCGGGCGGCCAGACCCATCTGCCCCAGTCTGGTCCGATCGGCATTCAGTCCGTCCAGGGCCCGGCACACTGCGGCGTGGTCGCCGCGCCGCACAAGATAGCCGTTGACACCGCTGCGGACCAACTCGCCGGTGGCCCCCTCCCGGGCGCCGATGACCGGCAGACCGAAGCCCTGGGCTTCAAGGGTAGCCATACCGAAGCCTTCGTAGGCGTAGGGCATGCATAAAACCTGCGCCCGGTTGAACTCCGCCGTCAGGGCCGACCCCTCGCGGGGCCCCACCAGTTGGACCCGGCCGGCCAGACCTCGCGCCATGAGGGCTTGCCGCACCCGCCGCACATGGGCCCCATCCATGTCCAGGCGGCCCACCACCCGCAGCGACCAGGCGTTGCGCGGCAGCCCGTCCAGGGCCTGAATCAGGGGCAGCAGGCCTTTGCGGGGAATGAGGTTGCCCACAAACAGCATCCGCAGGGGGCCGCGCGCCTGGGCCCGTGCGGTGATGACCTCCGGCGCCGGGGTGCCATCCAGGCGATCGCCCCCCGGAGGCGCCACCACATGCGGGCGATCGGCGGCGGTCAGACGCCAGACCGTATCCCGGGTGGTGCGTGAATTGAAGACAAAACCGTCCACACCGTCCAGGTAGCGTTTTTCCACCCGTCGCAGCAAGCGATTGCACCAGACCGCACGCGGTTCGTCGCAAAGCACCTGGTGGACCACCGCGACAGCGGGGCCGTGACGGCGTCCGCGCCGCGCGTTGAAACGGATCAGGGAAGGATGGCACAATTCGTCCTGGAGCAGCAGATCCAGCCCCTGCATATTGCCGGGCATCTTCCAGTTGAGGGCCAGGCGTCCCGGGTAGCTCGTGGCCGGCAGGCTCGTCACCCGGACCCGGTGTCCGCGGGCTTCGAGCGCCGTCACCATCTGCCGGTCGTAGAGGTAGCCGCCGGTAAGGGTGTCGAGACGGCCGTAGATGACAAGCCCGATATTCACCGGAACGCCTCCCGGTAGGAGGCCCAGGCGTCCGTGTCCTCCCAGATGCGCACCTCGATCGCGGTGAAGTGATGCGGTTGCAGGCCCGCCGCCAGACGCTCGCAAAAGCAACGGCTGAAATGCTCGATACTCGGGTTGATCCCGTCGAATTCCGCCAGCGTGTTGAGCATTTGGTCGCGATAGTGCGTCACACAGCGATCCACAAGATTCTCGAGGTGTTCGAGATCGACAATATAGCCGTGCCGGTCGAGTGCCTTGGCCTGCAAACGCACTTCCACGCGGTAGGCATGCGCGTGGGGATCGTTTTCAGGCCCCCAGTCCCCGCCCACCAGGAAGTGACGCGCCTCGAAGGCGCGGCTTAGACCCAGGGTGTACATCGCGAACCTCCTTTTCGTCGTCGCCTGGTTGGGGCTTATGTCTTGGTCCGCGTCGGCCGCCGCGGCCAGAATCGACCCACCCGGACACGATACTGGTGGTAGGGCCGGCCGAAACGCGCCGCCAGCAGCATTTCCTCCTGGGCCGTGCGGCGTTTCTGGTGGCAACCGAAACAGACCAGACCGCCCAGCACCAGGGGACTGGGGCAGATCAGAAACAATCCCAGGTAGATCAGCCCCATGCCCGTGACGATCGGGTGTTGCAGCCAGCCGAATATGCCGCCGGTCACCAGCTTCCGACTCTGCCCCCGGGAATCGAAGGTCGTCTGCCGCCGCAGGGCACCCACGGCGGCCAGCACCACCGCATTGCCCAGCACCAGACACATGCCGCCGGCCAACGCCAGCCCGAAGGACGTCCCCGCGCCGGTCGGAAGAAGATAAAAGCCGATGGCCGGCCACGCCACGGCGGCCAGACTAAGCAACAGGCCGCCGAGGGCCAACGACGGCAGCACCAGATCCGTGAAGCGATCGGGAGCCGTCAGGGGCGATGCATCGCCGTGCGCCGCATCACGGCGGCCTGGCCGCATCCGCCGGACGGAAACCGGGCTGGGTATCGGTACAGCCACCAGCAGGGCCATCTGCAGCGCACAGGTCCCCCCCACGAGAAGACGTACGGCCGGCATTGCCAAATGAATCCCCTCCATGCGTCCCTCCTTGTGCCGATCCGATCACCGTCAATCCGGCGCAGCCCCGTAAGTCAAGAGCACCTGCAGCGTTTCCTGAGGACGGTCGGCGATCTGCTCGAGGGCCCGCTGGGCGTCATCGATGGCGAAGCGATGGGTGATCAGGCGGGAGGGCTGCACCCGGGCGAGCATCGCCAGGGCCGTGTCCAGGCGACGGCGTGCGGTCCAGCGCGCGCTGTGGATGGGATCGATGGTGCTGACCTGACTGGCAACCAGCCGAATCCGCTGTCGGTGAAAACGACCGCCCAGATCAATCGTTGCCGCCTTGGTCCCGTACCAGGACCCCACGACGATGCGGGCCCCGAAACCGGCCCAGGCAATGGCCGTGTCGAGCATCGACGGTCGCCCCGAAAGTTCGAAAACCAGGTCGGCCCGGCCGTCGGCGTCCGATCGCTCGAAAACGGCGGCGGCCTTGCGGTCGAAATCCGGTTCCGCGCCGCTCCATACGGCCCCGGCACCCAGATCGCGCGCGGCCTGCCGCCGTGCGGGCCAGCGTTCCAGCGCCACCAAGGCACCGAGGGGATAGTGCGCCAGCAGCGCCGTGGTGAGCAGACCGATCACCCCCTGGCCCAGGAGCATGACCTGCTCGCCGAGCAGCGGCCGGCCGTCCATCACCAGATTGACCGCCGTCTCCATGGACGCCAGAAAAACGGCGTCTTCGTCGGGCAGATCCGGAGGCAGCCGGATCAGCTCATCCGCCGGGGCCAGGTAATGACTCTGGTGGGGGCGGAAGGCGAAAACCCGCTGTCCGATCCAGCCCGGATGGACTTGCGCGCCGGCGGCCACGACCTTTCCGACGCTGCTGTAGCCGTAGGCCAGTGGATAGGCGAAACGTTGACCGGCGTAGGACGGGAGGGTTGCATCCACCGGCAGACCGACCGGAATGCGGCCCGTAAAAACCAGCATTTCGGTTCCGGCGCTGATGGCCGAGCAGCGGGCCGCGACCAGCAGCTGTTCCGGCCCGATGGCGGGTAACGCCTCTTCCCTCACGGCGCATTTCAAGGGGCCGTATAATACAGGCTGCGCGTGTTCATGACATCGACCCGACCGGCCGGGCCCACAGGATCAGGTCGTCGCCCAGACGGGCATAGCGGACCCCGGTTAACGGCATGAAGGCCTTGGCGCCGTTGGTCGGCGCGGCCAGTACCTGGAGCCCCCCGATCAGTTTCGGGGCGATCGTGACGATAAACAGATCCACCATCTGCGCCTGGACAAAACTGGTGATGACGCGGGCACCGCCTTCCACCATGAGGCGCTTGATACCCCTGGCGTGCAGCAACCCCAGGGTCTGGTGTATGTCCAGGCGCCCGTTGCGGGCATCCCGCGGGCAGGTCAGCACTTCGGCGCCCGCGCGGGTCATGTCCATCACCCGCGACGAAGGGGTGTCGACGGCGCCCACCAGCCAGGAGCGACAGTGACGTCTCCGGAGCAAACGGGCGTTTGGCGGCGTCCGCAGCCGGGAGTCCAGCACCACCGGCCGCGGATGCGGACCTTCCACGAGTCGCACGCTGAGTTGCGGATCATCCGCCAGCACGGTCTCGATACCCACCAGGATACCGTCGTGCAGCGCCCGCAGGGTGTGGGTCATGCGCATGGCATCCGGACTGCTCAACGGCAGCGGACAGCGATGGCGTGTGGCAATGCTGCCGTCGATACTCTGCGCGTAGCTGACCGTGACAAAGGGCCGCTGCGGATGCCGGCAGGCGTCCGTCACCCGCGCCAACTGGCGTTCCAAGTCTTCCACAGCCAACAGGGGCGCAGGGTCAAACATATTCACTCCTTATCGATCGATGGCGGCCAATGGTGGCGACGCGGTCAGGTCGCATCGAGCCGCCGCTTCGCTGACGCAGCGGATATGGGCCGCAGCCAGCGCGCCAGCAACCCGGCCCCGGCGGCGATCAACACCAGGTCGCGGGCCCGCATGATCAAGCAGGCCGCCATGGCCACTGTCGGATCGCCCCCCAGACCGGCGAAAGCCGCCACCTGGCCGGCTTCCAGGATTCCCCAACCTCCGGGAAGAGGCAGCAGAAAGGCCAGGCGCGCCGCCACGGCCAGGGTCAGCAGTGCGGGGGCCGACAGCGAAACGCCCAGAAAAGTGTAGATCAGCCCGAGTTCGGCCAGAAAGGCGCCCCACTGCACCACGGCCGCCAAGGCATACCACCCCATGTGCCGCGCGCTCAGAATTGGGGCCGCCCGGGATTCGCTGGCCTGCAGCAGGTCGATCAGCCGCGCCAGCCTGCGCGACCAGCCGGTTCGCCGCCCCCCCCAGGCGATCAGCCGGCTGACCGGGTGGCGGCCTGAGGCCGTGGCTACCAGCAGCAGAGCGGTGCCCGACCCCACGGCCTCCAGGATCACCAGGGCCGGCTTGACAGCGGCAGCATCAGGCGCCAGCGTCCGCAGCACGTAAAACCCGGCGATCGAGAGAAAAAGCAGGTTGCCCGCCAGTTCGACCAAACGGTCGACGGCCACGGCGGCCGAGGCCGCCGCCGGGGGGACCCCATGCCGGGCGGACAGACAATACACCTGAAGCGGCTCCCCGCCGAATTGCGGTCCCGGGGTAACATAGCTCAGCGTGTTGGCCCCCATGCGATAGAGAATCAGCGGTCCGAAAGGAACCGGGAACTGCATTTGACGGAGAATGAAGAACCAGCGCCAGCACATGGCCGTCAAAATAAAGAGATTGAGCCCGCCGAACAGCAGCGCCTCGCGCCAAGACCAGCGTGCGATCGCCGTCCCCACGGCGGTCAGGGAAAGATCACGCCAGGACCAGACCAGCAGACCGATGACCGCCGCGATGATCAGGCCGCGCATACCGTTCGTCTTCAGGGTCGAATGCCGGGGCAACATTATCGATCTCGTTTGCATCAGCCGCTCTCAGGATGGCTTGCGGGTTGCCTGAAGATGAATGCATCCTCCGGCCGCCACAGCGAAGCGTCGCCGGTCCCCGCCATGACCAGCACAACGGCCCCCGCCAGATATGTCATCAGCAATGGCGTCGGTTCGGCCGCCGTGGCCTGGTAGGCGAGTGCCAGGCTCAACAGCAGGGCCGCCGTGCGGCCCGCCAGGCCGCTGATCACCATGAACCCCAGCCCCAACAGCCAGACCGGGGACAAGGGGGGGGCGAGCGGCATATCACGGATAAAAAGGCCTCCGCTGACCAGCAGGCCGACCCGCAGCAGAGGGGGTATCTTGGCGACGAAGATGCGCAGCACCCGTTGACAGCGCTGGATTGCCGCTTCGCTGAGATCTCCCCGGGCGATCAGCCAATCCCAGACAAATCCCGCGATCAGGGGTATCAAAAAGAGGGGCGCGAGCGCATGGATCACGTTATAGGCGAAGAGCGGAAGCATAGCAATGCCTACGAACCCCATCTGCGCACCGGCGACCAGACGGGCGAATGATCGGGGGCCGGCCGGGCGGTTCCCATACCCCTGACGACGCCGATACCAGAGACCAAAACGGAAGACATAGAAGGCCACGCCGGCTACAAGATAATAGGGTGGCAGACGCTGGGCGCCTATGGCCACGCTAATGGCCACCAGCATCCCCAGAGCGTCGGTATGGAGGTCGAGTTCCTGCCCCAGGCGGGTCGGGGTTCCGAAGCGGCGGGCCCAATAACCGTCGAGACCGTCGAGCAGCGCGGCCAGCAGGTAAAGACATCCCGGCCACCAGGTCCAGGCGGCCGCATTCGGGTACTGACCCGCCGGCCCGCTAAACACGAAACCGGCGATCAGTCCGATGAAAAGCCCCCGCATCAGTGTGAGGCGATTGGCGCCGCCAATTTGCGAACGGATCGCCGTCGCTCCCGGCCTGCGGTTTAAGTGCAGGTTGCGCCACAGACGCCCGTGGACCGCCGCCAGGACCGCCACACAGGGCACCAGCCCGGCCAGCAGGCCGGCGGGCGCGCCACGGCCGGCGATCCAGACGAAGAACAGCAAGGCGATCACAAGATGTCCGAGGAACTCGCGGGCGGCGCGGCGGCGCAAGGCGGCCGGCACCCGTAATTCAGCGGTTGGATGCGGCCGCGTATATTCGTCGGTGTTGAATGGATCGGTCATATGGGGGATTCCGCCCAAAACGCTCGGCAAGAGGGGAAGGCAACGGCATCCGTAGACTGCCGGCGCGGCCTGTTTCAGGGGTCAAGTGAACGAAGCTTGATGACTATTTTAATATGGCCGCTGAACACGGCCCTGTCCAGCAGGGAGCCGCGGCGCCGGCCGCACAAGATTTGACATTGCCATGGCTTTTGGTTTAGGGATGAACACTTTTCCGTGATCCATGGTTTCCGGGCATCCCTATCCGAAAGCGCGAATACATGCACACCCAACCGGCCCTGATCGTCGAAGACATTCACAAACGTTTTGGGGACCTCGAAGTGCTGAAAGGCCTTTCGGTCGCCGCCCAGAAAGGCGACGTCATATCCGTGCTGGGCGCCAGCGGATCCGGCAAAAGTACGTTTCTGCGCTGCATCAACCTCCTGGAAATCCCGGATCAGGGCCGCATTACCGTGGGCGACGAAACGGTGCGCATGAAAACCAACCGCAGCGGCCGGAGCCTGCCCGCTGACATCCGGCAGGTCGAACGGATCCGCACCCGCCTGGCCATGGTCTTTCAGCAGTTCAATCTCTGGTCGCACATGACCATCATGGAAAATGTCATCGAGGCCCCGCGCCATGTTCTCAAAGTCCCGCGGAGCGAAGCCCTGTCGCGCGGCGAGGCCTACCTGCGCAAGGTGGGTATCGCCGACAAGGCCGACGCCTACCCGGCCCATCTCTCCGGCGGCCAGCAGCAGCGGGCGGCGATTGCCCGGGCGCTGGCCATGGAACCCGAGGTCATGCTGTTCGACGAGCCGACGTCGGCCCTGGATCCGGAACTGGTGGGCGAAGTCCTCCAGGTCATGCGCGACCTGGCCGAAGAGGGGCGCACCATGATCGTGGTGACCCATGAAATGGGTTTTGCCCGCGAGGTATCTTCACGGGTTTTATTCTTGCATGAAGGGTTCATCGAAGAAGACGGTCCCCCCGGGCAAGTGTTTGCCAACCCGCGCTCGGAGCGATTCCGGCAGTTTATTGCCGCCATGGTCTAGCCGCATGGTTCGGATAGCGGCACCTCAATCACAATGGCCCCAGAGGAGGAAACATGAAAAAATTATTGATCGTAATCGGCGTGATGGCCCTTGTGTTGGCGGCCGCCACGGTTCAGGCCAAGGACTGGAAGAAAATCCGTGTCGGCGTCGAAGGCGCCTACCCCCCTTTCAGCTACGTCACGCCCGAAGGGGAACTGGCCGGGTTTGACATCGACATCGCCAAGGCCCTGGTGGCGGCCATGGGAAAAGAAATCGAGCTGGTGCCGCAGGACTGGGACGGCATCATCCCGGCCCTCCTGGCGCGGAAATACGATGCGATTATCGCTTCCATGTCCATTACCGAAGAGCGCAAGAAAAAAGTGGCCTTCAGCAACAAGTACTACAATACGCCCGCCAAATTCGTATGCGCCAAAGGGGCCATGAGCGAGTTCTCCCGCGACAACATCAAGGGCAAAAAAATCGGCGTTCAACGGGCCACGATCCATGACCGCTACCTGACCGACAACTATGGCAAGGACGTCGAGATCAAACGCTACGCCACCCAGGATGAGGCCTATCTCGATCTCGTCGCCGGCCGGGTGGACATGCTCCTGGCTGACAGCGTGGCCATTTCCGACGGTTTTTTGAAAAAACCTGAAGGTCAGAACTATCAGTTCATCGGTCCCGACTTGAATGATCCCAAGTGGTTCGGTGAAGGTACCGGCATCGCCATTCGCAAGGAAGACAAGGATCTGGTGGAAATGTTCAACCAAGCCATCGAACAAATTCGCGCGGACGGCACCTACAAACGAATCCAGGACAAGTATTTCGACTTCAACGTCTACGGCGAATAGGCTCCGGTCGGGCGGATAAAATGAAAATATCAGGGACGGCGGCCTTTGAATCTAGCCGCCGCCCCCGATAGGCCCTGGACCTGATTGGCCTTGGACCCTATCGGCCTTGGATTGGTTTCAGCCCATGATCAACCTGCATGGATACGGCCCGAGTATCCTCGAGGGCACGTTCCTGACCATCGCGGTGTCCCTGGCGGCACTGACCCTTTCGATGCTGCTGGGTATACTGGGAGCCCTCGGTAAGTTATCAGGATCGCTCCCCCTGCGATTTGCGGCCCAGACTTACACCACCATCATTCGCGGCATTCCGGACCTGGTGTTGATGCTGCTGGTTTTTTTCGGCGGCCAGGTCTTCATCAACCAGTTGGCCCCGCTGGTGGGTTATGAAGGCTATATCGACATCAATCCATTTATTGCCGGCGTATCCACCATCGGCTTCATCTTCGGCGCCTACATGACCGAAACCTTCCGGGGCGCGATCCTGGCGGTTCCCCGGGGACAGATCGAGGCGGCCTATGCCTACGGGATGCGAAGGGGGCAGATGTTCCGGCGCGTTCTGATGCCGCAAATGATCCGTCATGCCATCCCGGGCTTCGGGAACAACTGGCTGGTGCTCGTCAAAACCACCGCCCTGGTATCCATTATCGGGTTAGACGACATGGTGCGCAAGGCATCCCTGGCCGCCGGCGCCACCCGGCTGCCGTTCACCTTTTATCTCGTGGTGGCCTTCAACTACCTGGTCATCACCAGCATCTCCGTCTACCTGCTCAGATGGCTGGAAACGCGCTACAGCGCCGGCGTCATTAAAGTTTGATCCATGGACCTGTCGATCATCTTCGAAAATATCGGGATCTACCTGGAGGGGCTCAAAACCACGGCCTGGCTGGTATCGCTGTCCCTGCTGCTGGGCCTGCTGCTGGCGGTGCCGCTGGCCGTTTTGCGCACCGCCAAGTCCTATGCGGTTCAGGCGCCCATCCGGGCCTATGTCTATTTCTTCCGCGGTACGCCGCTGCTGGTGCAGATGTTCATCGTCTACTACGGCTTCGGCCAGTTTGACGCCATTAAAACCAGCTTGGTGTGGCCTCTTTTCAAGGAAGCCTGGTTCTGCGCCCTGTTGACCTTCACCCTGAATACAGGTGCCTACACGACCGAAATCCTGCGCGGGGCCATCGAAGCCACACCCCATGGCGAAATCGAGGCGGCCAAGGCCGCGGGCATGTCGCGCCTGCTCATGCTGCGCCGGATCGTGCTGCCCAGCGCTTTCCGGCGGGCGCTGCCCCAATACAGCAACGAAATCATCTTCATGCTTCACGGATCCTCGCTGGCCAGCGTGATCACCCTGGTCGATATCACCGGTGCGGCCCGGATCATCAACTCGCGATTTTACAGCCCTTACGAAGCCTTTCTGACCGCAGCGGTTTTCTACATGACCCTGACCTTCATGATCGTTTTTCTGGTGAAGCGGCTGGAGGGGCGCTGGTTCGCCCATTTGCGGCCCCGGGAAACCTCCCGGGGATGACACGTCCATGACCACGTGCACGATCGAGACCCATCGCCTGCCGGCGGCCAACATGGCCAACACCCGCACCCTGAAAATCCTGCGCTACGGGTCGGGGAACAACAGACCCAAGGCCTATATCCAGGCCGGTCTGCATGCCGACGAGGCGCCCGGCTACCTGGTAATGCACCACCTGACCGAGGCGCTGGACGCGATCGACGCTGAGGGCGGCATCAAGGGCGAGGTCGTGGTGGTCCCCGCGGCCAACCCGATCGGGGTATCCCAGTGGCGCGACGACCGGCTTCAGGGTCGCTTCAATTTCAGCGACGGTGTCAACTTCAACCGCCGTTACCCGGATCTGGCCGCCACGGTGGCCGACGGTGTCCAGGATCGGTTGGGAGGGGATGCGGGTGCCAATATCCGCCTGATACGCGAGGCCTTCGGTCGGGCGTTGGAAGAGGTCCAAGCGGTCGACGAGGCGGCCCATCTCAAACGCAAGCTGATGCTAGCCGCCCATGACGCCGATATCGTCCTGGATCTGCACTGCGACGGCCAGGCGGTGATGCATATCTATGTCGGCACGTCGCTCTGGCCGGGCGCCCGCGACCTTTCCGCCTGGCTGGGGGCGGAGGCCACCCTGCTGGCGGACGATTCCGGGGTGACCCCCTTCGACGAGGCCTGCAGCCGCATCTGGTGGACGTTGGCCGCGCGTTTTCCCGACCACCCGGTGCCGCCGGCTTGCCTGGCCGCCACCGTCGAACTGCGGGGGCAGACCGACCTGTCGCACGCCCTGGCCGCCGAAGACGCCGGCAACATCGTCCGGTTCCTGGCCGGCCGCGGATTGGTGCAGTGCAAGACCGAACCCGTGGAACCGCCCGCCCTCAAACACGAAGCCACCCCTTTGCGCGCCGTCGAACATGTCAAGGCCCCGGCGCCGGGCGTGGTGATCTTTCGGAAAAAACCCGGGGACGCAGTCAACGCCGGCGAGGTGGTGGCCGAGGTCGTCAACCCGCTGCCGTCCAAACCCGTCGAACGCCTTCATCCGCTCCGCGCCGCCGCCGACGGCCTGCTTTTCGCCCGCAGCGCCGATCGCTTCGCACGTCCGGGCCGCATCCTGGCCAAGATCGCCGGCCGAACGCCCCTGCGCGCCGAAGGCGAGAACCTGTTGACCCCCTAAATGCCCGAGCGAGAACCGCTTTGGCCGTTTGGATGTCAGGGCGCCTGGTAGACCTCCCATCCGGTTCTCGACTGACCGACGCTGGCGTCGCCCCCGGATTCAGACACACTCCCCCGATAGCTGAAGCCCAGCGCCGTTGCCAACGGCGGCAACGGCCACTGCCGCTCGAAGGTCCAGCGAACGAAACGATATTCGCTGTTCACGCCCGTCGCCCAAACCAGTTTGGAATCCAGCACGCGCCCGTCGGCGTCCAGATAGTGCATGTAGACGCGAAACGCGTTGATAACCGGGAATTTGGCCAGGTTGGAATCGAACGCGACAAACCCACTGATCTCCAGATTGTCGCCCGCTTGGACGGCCAGATAATGAAGCTTGAGGTCCTTGGCGGCCCAGGTCGTCTCCGTTTGGGGCAGGGCCGCCAACGGCACCCGATTCTCGGGGCGTGCGGTCTTTCCAATGTGGGGAGCGGACATCGTGGCACAGGCCGCAATGGCAAGACTTACGAGTACAGCGACCGCCGTCCGCATGCCAGCAGCCATGACAAGCGCACCGCCCGACTGCCGATCGCCCATGAACCTATCGCCGTGCCGGCCGTGGCTTTTGGCCGGTCTGGGTACGCTGGGCCGTGCGGCCTTCCTGTTGCGGATGTCTGGCTCGATCGTATAGGCCGTCATGTTGTCATTCCTTTGGATGGTCGCCCGTGACGGAGGCGAGGTCTTGGATGGCCGGGCCGAACTGCGGATTTGCTCCGGCGCCGCAGCGGCAAGAGCTGTCTCGTGGCGCCAGCCTGCAGCTTGCCGGAATGCTCACGGGCACGGGTTTTAACATAGCCATCGGCCGGTTGTCGCGGCGGCCGAACAAAATCGACCTTACCGCGGCCCAGGGACCGCTCGCGGTCGAAATCGCGGAAGACGCCGCCGCGCGACCAACCCGAACGCCCGGTGGTGCGGGCGGTAACACGACGGGGGATGCCACGACGAACCGCACCCCGCAGGCCATCGCGAAATCTTGCGGGATCGATCCCCTCCCAATGCGCGCCACGCCTGGGTAACCGATTAGATACCGGCGATGAATCGATCCGGCGCCACGCGCAGCATCCATTTCACCAGCGCCCAGGGCCATGCCGGGATCGTGGCCGCTTTGACCCTGCGGGCCATGCGGTCGGCCATGATGCTCGCGCCTTTTTCGGCCGAGATCAGAAAGGGGCGATGGGGCAGCATGTCGTTCAAGGGGGTGTCGATGTAACCGGGGTAGAGAATGGTGACGTCGATGCCCTTGCGGCGAACGTAAGGCCGCACGGCCTGCAGATACGTCGCCAGACCGGCCTTGGACGCGCTGTAGGCCGCGTTGTGCGGCAGCCCGCGGTAGGCCATGATCGAGCTGACCCCCACGAGATGGCCGCTGCCGCGGGTCATGAAATACCCGATGGCGGTGTCCGCCGTGGCGACGGCGCCCAGCAGATTGGTTTCAAGGGTGCGGCGGCATTTGTCGAATTGCCCCCTGCCGATCTTTTCACCCAAACCGATCCCGGCGTTGACCACCACCGTGTCCAACCTGCCGAGCGCATCGGCTGCCCCCGCCAGCACGGGCGCGACCTGATCGTATTGCGTCACATCGAGCCTCTGAATCTCCACCCGCACCGCTGAGTGGCGCCGGCGGATGGCCGTGCGCAGGGCTTCGAGTTTGTCCAGGCGGCGGGCACACAGGGCCAAATCGTGGCCGCGCGCGGCCAGTTCATGGGCCAGCGCGGCACCGATGCCCGATGAAGCCCCGGTGATCATGACCGAACGGGACATGCTTCTCCTTTCATCCTGCGAATTCACAGGGCATTCTTGTTGTCGGCGCTAAACGTTCAGCAAGCCACCCAACAGCCGCCCGTTGGAACCACGCCCGC
>CAYMAR010000054.1:10962-14694 GCA_964388465.1 uncultured Desulfobacteraceae bacterium | reverse complement strand
TACAGGCGTACAGCGGCACCCCTGCTGCCTTGCCAATGAACATCGCGAACGCGTGAAATATTCGGGCTAAAACAGCACAGCGGCTTGAAGGCCCCTTACGCCCTCCCGTCCGCCGACCCATCACAGCCGGTGCGCGCCGATGGCATTTTCATCATGCCCCTGGCCCCGCGCACCCGGCGCCCGTGTATGCGCGGGTTTTCAGCCCGCCGTCCCGTCCTTGGCCTTGCATTTTTCTCAAGCCCGGGTCATAGTGACTCCGGAATTGGCACGCAGGGGCATCCCTCTGGTTCAAACGCGGATCGCCGCGCCAAATGCGCACGCGCCGGCCTGCGGCCAGATCCCCTGTCGCCAGCGTTCGAAGATCGTCATCCCGAGCAGTGAACGTCGAGGGCCAATGAACCAGCGTACGGCTACGTTCCTTATCCTTCTTCTGGCCCTGGCGGCCCTGGTTTATTACTATACGCCCTTCGGCTCCCGTGAGGGGCGGATCGTCAGTGCACCCCGTGAGGTCATACCCCGCGGCGACCTGGCCGGTTTTGAGAAATCCACCATTGATATATTCAATGCGGCCGCTCCGTCGGTGGTCTACATTTTTACCGAAAACGCCGTGAGGGGGTTCTTTGGAAACCGTCAAATCCGGCAGGGCAATGGTTCGGGTTTTCTATGGGATACTCACGGACATGTGGTCACCAATTTTCACGTGGTCGAGGGGGCGCGCCGCGTCCAGGTCCGTCTGGACTCGGGCGAGGCCATCGATGCCGCCTATGTCGGGGGCTCCCCCGACCATGATCTGGCCGTCATCCGTCTGCGCACCGTTCCTGCCCGAATACAGCCGATTCCGGTGGGCGCATCCGGCAATTTGCAGGTGGGGCAGGCCGTCTTCGCCATCGGCAACCCTTACGGACTGACCCGCACGCTGACCACCGGCGTGATTTCGGCGCTCGACCGCCGCCTGCCCACCGCGGCGGGCCGCGAGGTGATGGGGGTCATTCAGACCGACGCGGCGATCAACCCGGGCAATTCCGGAGGACCGCTCATGGACTCGGCCGGGCGCCTGATCGGGGTCAACACGGCCATCATCTCGGGATCGGGCAGTTCGGCCGGCATCGGTTTTGCGGTTCCGGTGGACGTGATCAACGAGGTCGTACCCCGCCTGATCACCCACGGCAAGGTGCCGCGGCCGGGCATCGGCATTACCGTTCTGGACGAGGAGCGCAGCGCCCGCCTGGGGATCACGGGGGTGGTGATCGAGCGGGTGATGCCGAATTCGGAGGCCGAAAGCGCCGGACTCGTCGGCATCGACTATACCAACCGCCTGCTGGGCGACGTTATCGTTGCGGTGAACGGTGAGGCCGTCGCCGACCTGGACGACTTCGTACGTCTTCTCCAGGCGCACGCGATCGGGCAGGAAATCGTTCTCGATGTCCGCCGTGGCGATGCCGTGCGCACCGTAACGGTCACCATCATGGACATTTCCTAACGGGCTTGTTCGCCCGCCGAAACGACCCCGCGGGCGGTCAACCGGTTGGCCACAGGCGGCCCGAGACGATGGATAACGCGCGCCGGTTCGTTCGACTGCTCCGGCGCCGGCCAATTCACCCGAGATCCAATGGGTGACGCCCGTCATTGCGGGCCTTGGCTCACGACGGGGTCTTTACCGGGTCTGCCCTGCGGTCGACCCGGGATGAAGGAGGATCAATGTACGCTCTGGCCGTCAATGGAAGCCCCCGCAAGGGGGGGAATACGGAAACGCTTCTCGACCATGCCCTGGCGCCCCTGAAAGACGCCGGTTGGGATACCGAACGGCTTCAGGTGGGCGCCCGCAAAATCCGCGGGTGCATCGCCTGCTACAAGTGTTTTGAAAACAAGGACAAGCGCTGTGCGGTCGACAAGGACATCTTCAACGGGGTCATGGACAAAATGATCGCGGCGGACGCCCTGATTCTGGGTTCACCCACCTATTTCACCGACGTGACGGCCGAGCTCAAGGCGCTTCTGGACCGCTCCGGGTTGGTGGCCCTTGCCAACGGACGCCTGTTCCGCGGCAAGATCGGCGCGGCCGTCGTGGCCGTGCGCCGCGGGGGCGCCACCCACGTTTTCGACACCATCAACCACATGTTCATGATGTCCCAGATGATCGTGCCGGGATCGACCTACTGGAACATGGGGCTCGGCCTGGACAAGGGCGAGGTCCAAGCGGATGCGGAGGGGTTGAACAACATGCTCAACCTGGGCGAAACCATCGCCTGGCTCGGCAAGGTGATGAAGCCGCACCTGGACAGCTTTCCGGACACCAAGGCCACGTTTGAATAAGACCCCGCGCCGGCGCTGCGGCGTCGTCGATGCCGATACGTCGCCGCGATCGCGTCCTGGCGGGGGAAGATTACGAACTAAGCATGTAATATAAATGCATTACGATGCGTTTTTGCCCGGAGGCACCATGCGGTCGTTAGCGACGGTGTCTCGAAATAGCGTTGGCGGGGGCAATTCGCTTGACAAAATCTAGTCCGGTGGATATTCCTCCGCCTCTCGATTGCAACCCTAACCAACGACAAAGGAGAAACAAAATGAATAAGGGTGACATCGTCAATGCCGTTGCTGAAATCGTGGCGACCAAAAAGGAAGCCCAGACCGTGGTCGACTGTGTTTTCGACACCATCACCGGCGCCCTGAAAGACAAGGATGCCGTTCAGATTTCCGGCTTCGGTTCGTTTAAGGTGAACAAGCGCGACGCCCGCAAGGGAAGAAATCCGCAGACGGGTGCCGCCATCGACATCCCGGCGCGCAACGTGCCCAAGTTCACGCCCGGCAAGGCGCTCAAGGATGCCGTCAATTAACTTGCGGTTGCGCCCGGAGGCTTTTTCCATGATTTGAGCGATCGATCAATTTCGTCGGTCGCTATCGAAAGGCGCGCAATCCGATGAGGGCTGCGCGCCTTTCTTTTGGGCAAACGCTGTCCGAAGAGGTCGTTTGACCTGATCTCGATCCCGGCCAGTGATATCAGCCGAAACGCTGGATGAGATAATCGCCGAAGCGTTTCAGCACTTCCGGGAAGTCTTCACGACCGAAACCGATGCGCACGTGCTGGTGGCCGTATGCGAACATTTTTGATGGCACCAGCATGATAGCGGTGTCACGGACCAGTTCCTCGCAGAAGCTGAAGGTGTCCTCGACCGCGGTCATGCGCGGAAAGCATAGCGAGCCCGCCGGCGGGCACCGCCCTTGGAAGTCATTCGCGAATGTCTGGAAGAATTGCGCCAGCACCGCCATGTTCCTGCGCAGGCGGGCGCGCTGTTCGGCAATGATGGCCTCGCGGTTGTGCAGGGCGATGGTGGCCAGAATCTCGCTGGGCGCGCTGCTGCAGATGGTGGTGTAGTCTTTGAATCGGGCCATGCCCGCGTGCAGCGCGCGGTCGCGGGTGGCCGTCCAGCCGATGCGCAGGCCCGGCAGGCCAAAGGCCTTGGACAGCCCGCCAAGCGATACGGCCCTGGCGTAAAGCGTGCAGGCCGCCGGCAGGGTGGCGGTTTCGTCGGCTTCCAGGAAGCGGTACATCTCGTCCGAGAGCAGGTGGATGTCGTGTTCCCGCAGAAGATCGATCATGGCCTCGAAGTCTTCGCGCGGCGGCAGATAACCGGTCGGGTTGTGTGGAAAGTTGGCCACCACGAGACGCGTGTCCGCCTGCAGCAGCCGTTCGAGCTGACCGATATCGAATCGCCAGTCCCGGTTTTCCTC
>CAYMAR010000054.1:5673-10862 GCA_964388465.1 uncultured Desulfobacteraceae bacterium | reverse complement strand
TTTTCCCACCGCCGGCGGGATCCGTCGTCCGCCAGGGCCAGGAGTGACGCCATGGGGAGGGATTCGCAGTCGGAGCTCGACAGCAAATGGCGGGCGGTGAACTCGTAGCGGGCAAAATAGCGTTCCAGGGCAAAAGTCTCGATCGGTCGCATTGGGCCGCCTCCTCGGCTTGGCCGCCTGTCAGGCGGCGATCATTGCGATAGCCACCAGGGCGGCGGCCACGCCGGCCCACTGGCGCCGGTGCAGGCGCTCCCTCAGGACGGTCCTCGCCAGCAGGACGGTGGACAAGGGGTAAAGCGACGACAACACGGCGGCAACATCCAGGCGACCCATTTGAGCGGCCAGGGCAAAAAAAGCGTTGCCGGCCGTGTCCAGGGCGCCGGCCAGGGCCATCACGGCCAGCTGCGACCCGGATGCACACAACTGCCGCCGCCTGACCGTCAGGATGGCGCCGATCATGGTCAGGGAGGCGCATCGGGCGGCGGCCAGGGGCCATAGGATGGATTCCCGGCTGGCCTGGTCGATGCCAATGAAAAAAAGCCCGAAACCGCCGCCGGCCGCGAGCGACAGCAGGACTTCCCGCCGGTGAATACCGCCCGCCTCCTGTGAAGCGGCCAGGCACCAGACGGCCACCAGGGCGGCCCCGAACCCGGCGAACGTCAAAACGCCGGGAGCCCCTTCAAGAAAAAAGGCGAACACCACCGGAACAAGTGCCGTGACCACGGCGGAGAGCGGCGCCACGACGCCCATGCGCCCCGAGGCCAGCCCGCGATAAAGGCAGGCCAGTCCCAATGTGCCGAACAGGCCGGCCAGGGCCCCGGCTGTCAAGCCGGCGCGGGCGGGAAGGGGTTCGGCCCGAAAGAAGGCCAGACCAACGAGCAGTCCTAGCCCGATCACCTGCGAGATGAAAAGGACGCTGAGCACGGGGTTGCGTTTGGTGGCGACGCCGCCGCTGAAATCACCGGCACCCCAGGTCACGGCGCTGCCCAGGCCAAAGACAACGGTCAATGCTTCCGGGGTGATCATGTCGGTTTCCTTGGCTGTTTGGGGTCATTAACGCGACCGACCTTAGGCCAGACCGTAAAAAAAGTAAAATTTATTATTTTATTAATAAATTAAAATACATTATGCTTGGTCATGCTCGATTACAAACTCATCGGGGCCCTGGCCTTGGTGGTCCGGGAGGGCGGATTCGACAAGGCCGCGCGTCGGCTTCGGAGTTAAAGTCGGGTATCCACGGCGTGGCCTGGGCCAGCCAGATCGCACAGCATCGCCAGCATTCGCTGGTGCGCACGCGTGGTCCCGTCAGCCACTACCAGCCGTTTTCAAACGAACTCAATTTGGCCCAGATGAAAGATGTGCCCCTCGGGCACTTTTCCCGCGGAACCACCCGCAGTCCAATCCGACGGATTGTGATCCCTGCTCTGATAATCATGCCCGAAGCCACTGAGCCACTGCCGTGACGACGACTTTGACCGCCAAAAATGGATCGATTAGATGCCGTTTCCCCGCACCGCCAAGTTTTTACTGACCGGGCTGCTCTCGGCATTTCTCTTCGGGGCCGCTACACCGGCCAGCAAGATGCTCCTGGCCGACATCCAGACGCAGGTGCTCGCCGGCTTGCTCTACCTGGGCGCCGTTCTGGGGGTTTTGCCGGCCGTCGTGCGGACGGAGTCCGCCCGGCGGACGTGGCGTGCGGACGGGCGCACGCTCGGCTTGCTGGTCGGTGCCATCGTGCTGGGGGGGATTATCGGGCCGCTGCTGCTGTTGTTGGCACTGCAGAGCGCCAGTGCCGGATCGGTGTCCCTGTGGCTCAATCTCGAGTTTGTCGCCACGGTCATGCTGGGGCATTTCGTCTTCCGTGAATATATGACGACCAGGGGCTGGATCGCGGCCGGCGGAACGCTTCTGGCGGCGGTGCTGCTGGCCGGGGGCGAGGGGTTACCCGGTCTGCCGGCGGTCTTCCTGGTGGCCGGCGCCTGCCTTTGCTGGGGACTGGACAATCATTGGACCGCCCTGATCGACGGCCTCACGCCGGCCCAGACAACCCTCTGGAAGGGGCTTGCCGCCGGGGTCTTCAACCTGACTCTCGGCGGCCTGCGGGCCGGCGGCATCGGAAGCCCCGGCCCGGTGGTCGGCGCCTTGGCTGTCGGCGCGGTCGCTTATGGTCTGAGCGTGGCCATGTACATCACGGCGGCCCAGGGTTTGGGGGCCTCGCGCAGCCAGATGGTATTTTCGACCGCACCCTTTTTCGGCCTGCTCCTGTCCGTGGTGTTGCTGGGCGAACCCTTGACGGGTATCCAGGCGGGCGCTGCGCTGCTGACGATAGTCTCCCTGGTGATCGTTTTCAGTGAGAAGCACCGGCATACCCACCGCCACGCGGCGGTCGCCCATCGGCATCGTCATGACCATGACGATGGGCATCATGCCCATGACCCAGCCGGCGCCGCGCACGGCGGCAATCCGTCCCACTGGCACGTGCACGAACCGATCGAACACGATCACGCGCACTGGCCCGACCTGCATCACCGGCACCGGCACCCGGACGACGGCAACGGGGACTGATCCGGAATCCAGCCGGCAACCGTCCATGGATTCACGAAGGCCGGCGTCGCCCAGCGGGGCGGCCTGAGGATGGACGCGGGGGGCGCTCGGGCGCGACCAACGATGCCGGCCGGTCTTGGCGGTTGCGATTGCCGGTGACGGGTTCGACCCGCCCCGGGCCCTGGACAACCTCTGCCGCAAGTTCCCCGGCGCCGGACGGCATGGATCACTTCGGCCGGGTGCGGCATTCGGGTCCGGTCGCCGATCGAATCTTTCAATGGGTGGAGGCCATCGGTTGGTACGGGCACGATAGCGTCATTGACGGTTGTGAAGGCAATTGCTCAGGATCGGTCCATTGCGCATGCAAATTTCAGGATTCCAGAAAATTTTCGGTGTGGGCCCCTCGGGCGCGCTGCTCAGCCTGATGCTGCTGGCCCTGCTGTGGTGGATCGACGGACTGGTTGGACGGCCGGCCATCGCGGACCGCACAGCCTGGCGGTATGCGGCGGCCGTCGTGCTGATCCTTTCCGGTGCAGGGCTGCATGTCTGGTCTTTCGTGACGCTTCGCCATTGGTGGCGTCATGACCGTCTGTGTACCCGGGGACCGTTCCGGTTCGTGCGCCACCCCATGTATTCGGCCTGGATCACCCTGGTCGCCGGCGGCGCGGCGTTGGCGACCAATTCGTGGATCATGCTCGCCGGTCCCGTTTTACTGCACCTGCTCTGGCACCGTCTGGTGCCGCGGGAGGAGAGAATGATGGACGCCGCCTTCGGCAGGACCTACCGGGAATATGCCGCCCGCACCGGCCGGTTTCTGCCCCGCTGGCGGCTGTCAAGGCGATCGTGAATCGCAGGACGCCCTCGGCGACATCGCGGCCGGCTTGCATTCAAACAGGGCGCTCGGCATGATGCGCGCACCGAGAAAAGGCCAAAGATGAAGCCCTCCTCGGTTCAAGCATTATAACGGCGATCCGCAGCGGAGGATGCCATCGATGCGAAGGGGTGCGGCGACAATGACGGAGATGACGGCATGGCGGTAGACGGCGGGGCGGCGGCGCCAACCCCGCACGGCGCTTCACCGTCGTTTGCCCGTTTGATGGTCATCTGCTGCCTGGTAACCTTCGGCTGCTATTTTGCGGTGTTCATGCGGCTGCCGGTGATACCGCTCTTCGCCCGCGCGCAGGGTGTCTCGATCGCCGAGATCGGACGGATCAATGCGGCCTTTTTCCTGGCGGCCGGCCTGCTGTCGTTCCCGATGGGCATGGTCGCCGACCGGCACGGCAGCAAGCCGCTGGCCGCCGCCGGGGTCCTGCTCCTGGCGTTTACGGCCTGTCTGCTCTCGGCCGCGACGACATTCCCGCGGCTGGCCGGGGCCTACCTGTTGTTCGGGGCCGGGATTGCGGCTTTCGGTCCCACCATGATGGCCCTGGTGGCGCGGATTGCGCCGGCGACCCATCTGGGGCGCGCCTATGGCTGGTACACCACGGCGCTGTTCGGGGCCATGAGCCTGGGGCCGGTCCTGGGCGGCTACATGGCCGGCGCCTTCGGTTTCGACGCGGTGTTCATCACCATCGCGGTTGTGCTCGCGTGCGATCTGGGAGGGTTGCTGCTGTTGCTTCCCGGCCGTGCGGGCCGTGATGGCGTATCGTTGGAGCGCGTCGCGATCCGTGCCACCCTGAAAGCCCTGTTCCGCAACCGTGCGATCATCGGCTGCTGGCTGGTGACCCTGGGGGCCTGTTTCGGGCTCGGGATGTTCATGAGTTTCATCCCTTTGCATGCCCGCGCCCAGGGATTGGATGCCGGTCAGATCGGCCTGGTTTTCCTTGCCCAGGGCATGGCCAACGGGCTCGCGCGCATTCCCTGCGGTTATCTCAGCGACAAGGTCGAGCGGCGCAGCACCCTGGTGCTCATCGGGATGCTCGGCTTCGCGGTGTCACTCACAGGGATCGGCGCGTCGCTGCAATTGACCGCCTTTATGCTGTGGGCCCTGGTATCGGGCGCCAGTCTGGGGCTGGCCTTCACGTCGGTGGGCGCCCTGATGGCCGCGTCCGTGGCGGCGAACGCGCGCGGGGTCGCCATGGGGGGCTACAATACCTGTATTTATTTCGGGATGATGACCAGTTCTGTGTTCATGGGGGCCGTCATCGAAGTGTTGGGATTCGCGGCCGGCTTTTACCTGACGGCACTGGTGAATCTGGGGTTCAGCGGCCTGTTTGTGCTGGTCATCCGGAGACCGCGAGCCTGAATCAGCAGGATGCTGCCGCCCTGCGCCTGCGGGTCGTCGAATCGGTTGCAGCGCCCTGTGCCGGATCAGCTTGTGGCGACGGGGTTGCCAAAACCAAGGATCAAAAGGTAGAACGGCTCGCGGATGCGGCCTTCCCTCCGGCTTGGGTAAACCGCCTGTGAAACCAGACTGTCAACGGCTGCGCCGCAGGGATTGAACGGGTATGGCTCAAAGCGGTTAGCAACGATCCGAGAGGAATGCCGTCGCACCCCATCGCCCGATTTTTTGGGCGGCAAAAGACAGGATGGGACGACAATGGGAAAGAAGGACCCGCACACCGCCGATCCGGAATCGCCCGCCGTGGTTCTGTTCGACTATGCCGTCGACCGCCAGGACGTCAAGTGGTTGATGAACCAGTTGC
>CAYMAR010000054.1:0-5573 GCA_964388465.1 uncultured Desulfobacteraceae bacterium | reverse complement strand
CTGTTCGACTATGCCGTCGACCGCCAGGACGTCAAGTGGTTGATGAACCAGTTGCATGTCGAAGCCGAAGTCAACCGGCACACGGTCGAATACGAGCTGCAGATCCTCAAGATCATCAGTGTGGGGTGGAGCATTGCTTATCACCTCGAAAACGCACCGGCGAGGCAACCGCTTCTGGAGGCCTTCTGGAATGCCGTCCGGGCCTACGCTCAGAGCCTTTCGCAGACCACCGAGTTGATGATCGGGCAGGACATCGACTATTTCCAGACCCTCCGCGACCGGCTGGACACCTATCTGGCCACCATGTCCGCAAGCAGCGAGAAAAACGATCCCGCCGCGGTCATCGGCCCCGCGTTTGCCGCCAATTGCGGCAATGCCGACGACCTTTTCACCCGCATGGCCGGCGCCAAGATGTTCATGTCGGTCGTGCGCCGGGTCAAGACCTATCTCGACCATCTGGCTGAATCTACACCATGATCGCTGGTGCCTTGGGCTGAAGGTGGCGCTATCGATGGATGCCTCACGGGCGTGCGCCCGGCGTTTGGCGCGTGGCCGGGGCGAATGGCGTTTGCGATGGGATGCCGCCGGATGCGTCAGATCGACAGGGGGCGCTTCCGGCTTTCGCGGCGGCGCCGGTGGGCACGTTGCAGGGTCACGCCGATCGCGCCCCCCAGCGTGTTGAGCAGCAGATCCAGCAGCTGGGAGCTGCGCGAGGGGATGAAGGCCTGGGCCAGCTCGATCACCAGGCTAAGGGCCAAGCACAATCCCACGCAGAGCAGGAGATTGCGCCGCGCGGCGGCCCTTCCGAAGTCGGACCTCAGGGCGCTCAGGAAAAAACCCAGCGGGATGAATCCCAGAAGATTGAGCGCGACATCCTTCCAGAAAGCACCGTCCCAGCGCATACCGTCCCAGGGCAGCTGGAGGATTTCCTTGCGCAGAATCCGCACCTTGGCCGGTATGACCAGCGAGCGGGTGTCGCCCATACGGTTAAGGGCTTTTTGACCCGGCACGTCATCGAAAAGGTAAAGCAGGTCGGGTTCCGCCGATACCGCCATTGAAAAATCCCGCGTTTTTTTCCACTGTGCAAAGTGCTTGGCGATGGTTGCCGGCGCGATGGCCCGTGTGTAGACGGCCAGACCGAACAGATCGCCGTTCCAGGAGTGGCGGGCATAGACGGAGTTGCCCACCACCAGGGTGGCGGGGGCGCGCTGGTTGGGAATTTTTAAGGACAATTGGGTCGTGCGGGCGATCGGACGGCCGTCGATGTAGATGCGGCTGCCGTTGGACGCCGAAACCACCGTAATCAGGCGTTCGACACCGGCAGGTAGCGCATTGCTGGCCGTCAGCCGTTTGAGCCCCCTGCGGCCGCTGTAGTCGTTGCCGTGCATGACGACAAGCGCCGAACGCCACTGGCCGATCAGAAGTTGTTCGTCGTCGCGGCCGCCGTGAAGCATCAGCAGAATCTGAAAGCGGTCGCGTTTGATCGCCTCGGCCCGCACCGCCAGTTCGAAGGACAAACCGGCGGTGGTCGTCGCCGCGGGGTCGGGGGCGATTCCGAACGCATCGCGACAATAGGCCATGGCGTAGTGACCGAACGTCAATCCCGCCCGGTCCGTGTGCCATCGGACCGGGTTGGTCGTGGCGACCCCTTCGAACCGCAGCCCGAAAAACAGGATCCCCAGTACCAGCACCACGCTGATGCCGGCGAGTCCGTGTCTGGATAGATAGCCCTTGGCGCCGATGGGGTTTACCTGTCGCTTGGCAATTTTCCGTCTGGAGGCGACGGTCGACCGTCGCCCGCTGGTGGCCGTCACACCGTTCGCCGTCGGCGCGGGCCGGCCCGGTATGGTGGATAGCATAATACGTTTCGGCCCCCAGCGTAAAGCGTTTGCAGGCCCAGGGGCCGATCGAAGTGTCTATCTGAAATGATCGCAAGCGTATGGAGCGGTTATCGCTTGGCGTGCAGCTGCTGGCCTTCGGCACTGGCCTTGGTCACGCCGGCGATCGGCAGGGATGCCGTTGGGCTCGGGGGGGCCTCAGGCGCGCCGGGCAGGCAATGGGCGCCCTGCCCGCCCGTTGTGTAGCGCCGGCTTCTACTCACCCTCGCCGCTAACCGCGAATCCGCTGGGTCCCAGCCCGGTGGATGATGACGTGCCGGCGATTTTGGCCAGATAGGTGTCGCCCAGTTTTTTGATATGGCTGTTGACGTTGTCGAAGTAATTGTAGTGGATCTGCTCCTCCTCGATGATGTCTTCGAAGATTTTCATACTGACGCTGTCCCCGTTTTCCCGGCAGACCAGGGCAAACTGGTTGTAGACATCGATGGTGTCGTCTTCCAGCACCGAATCGAACGAAAAAATTTTATCCACCGGCTGGCCTTTGGCGATTTTGCCGTCATGCCCGGTGACCGGTTCCCCGCCGAGTTCCTTGACGCGTTCGGCAAAGGTCTCGGCGTGGCGCATCTCGTCGATGGCGATCAGCTTCATCTTGCCGGCCAGTTCACCGTAGTCCAGATCGTCCAGGTTGTAGTGCTGGTTCATGTACTGATAAATCGCCTGCAATTCCATGGTCCGGGCCTTGTTGAGGACTTCGATGACTTTCTTGCGGCGCTGGGTTTTGTTCGCTGGGGTTGTTTTCGGCATGGTGATTCTCCTTTAAAATGGCATCGAATGGGTTTGGTGATGGTGGATTTAATAGAGGCGATTCGTCTCAAATGCAAGTCCGCGGGACCGAAGGGCCGATGGTTGCCAGAGTTTAGGGTTGCCGGCCGCATTCTTCCCGGTTGGATAACGACCGGGGCATCCAACTGCTGTTGGGGTTGGGAGGCGAACAATCGATGACACCGAGGTAACAACGATCGCGCGCCCTTCCAGGGTCATCGCTTCGGTGCCCATTCTCGACGCCGGCCAAAATACGCGCCACGGCCAGGCGTTGCGGGGGCAGCTTGTAATCGCTGGCGCGCCGTTTGGCGGCGATGGCGTCGAAACGCGCGCTCTGATCGGCCATAGGGTCCCGTCGGGTGGCCGTCGGTTGCAATTGGAAGAAATAGTTGTTGACGCCCGGTATGATGTCATCCCCTATCCGCCCGGCGCCCATAGGGAATGCCCAGTTTCTGCATCCGTTTGCGCAGGGTCGAGGGGTGGATCTGCAGGCGCACCGCCGCCCCGTGGGGCCCCTCCACCCGGCCCTGGCACATATCCAGGACGCGGCGGATGTGGCGGGCCATCACGGCATCGATCGCCAGCGGTTCCTTGCCCGCATCTTCAGGGCCTTTATCCTGCGAATGCCGCCGGGGGATGGGCGCTCCGATATCTGTGATGTGCAGGACCGGCCCACGGTTCAGAATCAGCGCCCGTTCGACGGCATTTTCCAGCTCCCGCACGTTGCCCGGCCAGGGGTAGTGCATCAGGCGCTCCATGGCCTCCGGCGTGATCGCCGGGATATGATGGCGCTTCATCTCGCGGGCCTTTTTCTGAATAAAATGCTGGGCCAGGGCAGGGATATCGGCCGCCCGGCGGCGCAGCGGCGGTATGGCGATGGGGAAAACCCGCAAGCGGAAATACAGGTCATCCCGGAAATCACCCTGCATGAGCATGGTTTCGAGATCCCGGTGAGTGGCGGCAATGATGCGGATGTCCACCTTGATCGTTCGGGTACCGCCGACGCGGACGATTTCCTTTTCCTGCAAGACGCGCAGGAGGCGCACTTGGGCTTCCGGGGGCAGTTCGCCCACCTCGTCCAGAAAGAGGGTGCCGTCCTGCGCGCGCTCGATCAGTCCGCGCTTCTGCGAGAGGGCACCGGTGAAGGCGCCTTTCTCGTGGCCAAAAAGTTCGCTGTCCATCAGGGTAGGGGGGATGGCGCCGCAGTTGACCTTAATAAACGGCCCCGGCCGCCGGGCGGATGTGTTGTGAATGGCGTTGGCCACGACTTCCTTGCCCGTTCCGGTTTCGCCCAGCAGGAGCACCGGGCTGTCCAGTGGAGCCACCTGGCGGACCTGCTCCATCACGCTGCGCAGACCGAAGTCGGCTCCGATCACGTTTTCACCGGCAATGCGGCGTAGTTCGTCGTGCAGGTAGCGGTTGTCGTCGGCCAGAAGGTCGCGCAGGACCGAAAGCTCCCGGTAGCGCAGGCTGTTGGTCAACGCCACCGAAAAGGGTTTGTTCAGAAGGCGCATCAGGCGCATGTGCTCCCGCGTGAAGGGCGCCTGCCCGTCACCGAATATCGACACGATGCCCAGGAACGTGCGCTCCAGAACCAGGTCCATGACCAGGGCCGGCTGGTCCAGGGCACCCAGTTCGCGCGCCACCGGTTCCGTGACGGGGTCGTCGCCCAGGCGCATGATCAACCGAACCCTGATCGAGCGCTGCTCCTCGACCTGGCGGCGGCCCTCATCCGAGAGCTGGGAGTGCACGCTGAGGGCTCGACTGCCCTCGTGCGTCGCATTGGCCACCGTTTCGACGATCCCCCGGTCGCGGTCGTAGACATGAAAGCTCATCTGGCTGGCC
This sequence comes from uncultured Desulfobacteraceae bacterium, assembly GCA_964388465.1. GTDB lineage: Bacteria > Desulfobacterota > Desulfobacteria > Desulfobacterales > UBA5852 > JABZFP01. The sequence continues at coordinate 1,068 of CAYMAR010000054.1, read as the reverse complement.
GGAACAAACGTGCTGATATACTGCAGACAGAGGTGCAGGGCTTTCTCGATTTCCAGGCTTCCGCAGATGCGCAGGGTGGCTTCGCGGAAAAATACGGCTTCGTCGATGGGCACGGCACCCTTTCCCTTTAAAACTATCAAATAGAATAGAAAATATATAACTATCAAATAGTACAGTAATTACTGTCAAATAGTAAAGATAAATTTGTTAAATGATTATAACAAACTGAAAAATTTTATAATTTATGTTGGTACGGTATATGCTAAGGTGTATGACTGCGATGCAATCAAACGGTCCGGAGCGGGAAACCGCCCGGTCGAAAGGACACGCCCATGCCTCGCCATCGACCCTCAGCGCCCCTGCAATGGATGGAGATGATCCGTATCCGCATGGATCCGTCCCGGCGCAATGGTGTCGAGGATCAAATCATGACCCATTTGGACGGAATCTCGCGGACCCCAGACGCACCTCGGGTGACGGTGCGGCGGCACCTGTCGATCGCCAACGACCTCATGGTCGTGCTGCTGTGGCCGGTCGCCCCTGAAACGGCCGGCAGCAGTCTGGCCTACAGCCTCTGCCGGGAATTCGAAGCCTACGGTCTGGTGGACCACACGATCTGGAGTGCCGATTGCCTACGCGGCCGGCGCCAAACCTGAAACCGGGGCGCAACTTGCCCCCATCAACGACCAGCGAGGAGCAATGCGCATGCAAGACGTCGTGATTGTATCGGCCTGTCGGACCGCCATCGGTGCTTTCGGCGGCACCCTGAAAGATTTGAACGGGGCGACCATCGCCCAAACGGTGATGCAGGCGGCTGTCCAGCGTGCGGGCATCGACCCGGCCGTGATCGACGACGTGCGTTTCGGCTGCTGCATGGAGCACCACGACACCCTGAATGTCACGCGCGTGGCCGCCCTCATGGCCGGTATTCCCGAATCCGTACCCGCGGTCACCGTCAATCGGGTTTGCATTTCAGGGATGGAGGCCGTCATCTCCGGAGCGGCCATGATCCAGGCCGGCATGGCCGACGTCATCCTGGCCGGCGGCGTCGAGCACATGTCCGGGGTG
>CAYMAR010000053.1:7195-14731 GCA_964388465.1 uncultured Desulfobacteraceae bacterium | reverse complement strand
GCACCGGTTGGCCTCCCGCTCCACCCAGGTGTTGACCCGATGGCCGGAAAGCGCTCGACATATCAAACGCCCCGGGTGGCCATTATCGTGCCGTCCAAAAAGTTGCTGCATCTTGGTGCCGCCCTTTGGATCCAGCGTTATGGACCCATGCAGGTCGCGCAAGTGGTCCGGGAGGCGGGTTATTTCGTCAGGCTCTACAACGAGGAAATCGGCCGTCGGATCGATCCCCGCGAAATCGCCCTCAACTACGATGTGGTGGGGGTTTCGGCCAAAACCTGCGCCATCACCCGGGCGGAGACGCTCGTGCGCGCGATCAAAGCCGAAGCGCGACAGGCGAACCGCCGGGTCCTGGCCGTGCTGGGAGGGGAACACGCATCGATGGCGCTGGGGACGCGTATCCCGGCCGTGTTCGACATCGTGCTCCCGGGCGAAGCCGAGCAGGCCCTGGTCGACATCCTCGAACTCTTCCGCGCGGGTCAAATCGACGATCTCAAACGCCGCCCGATCATTCCCCCGGGCCAGATCTATCAGTGCCGCACCTTCAATCAGGTTCCCGACCTGGCCATCGTTCAGGGATACGACACGACCGCCCGCTCCTGGTTGTTCCGGCATTTTCCGGCGGCCTGGATCCTCAAACACAAGCAATTACCTTACATCGGCTTTCAGGGCACGCGCGGATGCCCATTCAACTGTTCGTTCTGCCCCACGCCGAAATACCTGCACGGCCGCGACTACCGCCGCCGCGACCCTGAGAAAGCCGTCGCCTTTCTGACCAAGTGCACCGGGGACTACAAGATCAAACGGGTCATTTTCGAAGACCCCACCGCCGCCATGCCCTTTGACCCCCAGGCGCATGCCTTCTTCCGGGCCATCGCCGCAAGCCCGGTCGACATGCGGGCCACGGCGCTCGTGCGGCCCGATCTGTGCAAGGACACCCGATTGCTCGCGTTGATGAAAGCCGCCGGTGTCGTCAATCTGAGCATCGGGATCGAGTCGTTGAGCGACGAAACGCGCCGGGATTTTAATAAACAGACCACAGGCCACATTCTGGCCGAGTCCATCGAGGTCTTTCATCGCTTCGGTTTTTCGGTGACGGGGCTGTTCATCGTGGGGTACGACAGCGAGTCCATGGACAGCTTCGAGCACATCCAGGGTTTTATCGACAGCACCGGCATCGAAAAGTGGCGGGTATCCCCCTTGTGTCAAACCCCCGAGGTTCCCAACCAATTCCTGCCGCCGCACCGTTTTTTTCTGTGGAGCGAATTCGATCGGTTCAATCGCCAGGTCGCGGATTACACCAATGGCGAGTACGTCTTCTTTTTTCCGAAGCAGATGAAACCGAGTGAACTGCAGGCCGGCATCGCCCGTTTTCACCACAAGGCCACCGACTTGAGAGCGACGCTGCGTTTCTTTCGCCAACACCGGCGTCCGCGCGCCGTGGTGCAGCGCATCGGCAACAACATCGCCCAGCAGGTCGTCCAGAAGACCGTGGCCGATTCCGGATACATCGATATGTTGAAAGCCCTCGAGGCACCCTATTACCGCCCTGCGCGCGGTGGTTGGAGGTTGAAGGAGGAACGGCTTGCCGAGCGCTACCGGCAGCAGTCGATGAATTGAGGCGCCTTCAAGTCGCTACAACCCCTAAAGCCAGGCCCGGCGGGGCGGCATTCAATCCAGGGAGGTGACCCGCATGGCACGTTACGAAAATCGCTACGAGCAAATCCGGGATGTCCTTCAAACCGGCGACATCCTCCTTTTTTCCAGCGACAGCCCGATCATGCGCCTGTGGAAGAGGCTGACCGCATGCCACTGGACCCACGTGGGCATCGCCATGCGCTCGGCGGAAACCGACCAGCTGCTCCTCTGGGAGTCGACGCCCCTGAAGACCATCTGCGACGTCCACAGCCACAGGGCGCAGAGCGGCGTGCAGGTCGTCCTGTTGAGTCTCAGGACCGCCACCTACAAGGGGGAAGTCTCCTATCGCCGGCTGGATTTCAGCCAAGCGGATGCCGGGGTCACGCGCGAGGGTTTGAGCCTGAAGCTGACGGCGTTCCGCCAAGCGGTCAAAAACCGGCCGTTCGAGGCGGATCTCGGCAAGATTCTGAAAGCCTTCATCGACATCACCAAGTCCCGGAGAAAAGGCGCCGATTTGCGCCGCGTGTTTTGCAGCGAGCTGGTGGCCGCCGCTTTCAAGCACGCCGGTTTTATCGACGAAGGTCTGCCGGACGAGGAGTATACCCCCAAAGATTTCGTCGAACGTCCCGACATCCTGGGCCAGGGGGTCAAACTGGGTCCGATCCGAGTGTTCAAATTCAAGCCGCAACGCCTGCACAGGGAATGAACCCCCAGAGAATGCGTCCCGAAGTGAAATGCCGACACTGCCATAAGGCGACCCCCTCCGAAAGCAAGTTCTGCGTCCATTGCGGTGCCAAATTCACCTCGGTATCCCGCCAATCGCCCCCGATCCCCGCCGAGGGCGCACCGCCGCGCGATGCCTTGGTTTCCGCCCCTCCCAGCCGACTCGACGGCGAGAGGCGCCTGGTCACCGTCATGTTCTGCGACATGGCGGGGTTTACCGCCATGGTCAGCAGCCTCGGCCCGGAGGCGTCGTATGCGGTCATGAATCAGATCTACGAGATTCTGATTCATTGCGTGAACGATCACGGCGGGACGGTGAACGAAATGACGGGTGACGGGATCGTCGCCTTTTTCGGCGCCCCGCGCGCATTGGAGGACGCCCCTCCCAAGGCGCTGTTATCCGCCCTGGCAATCCACCGGGCCGCGGCCGCATTCAACCGGCGCCGGGACACCCCGTTTGCCGTCCAAATGCGGATCGGCATCCACTACGGCCCCGTGATCGTCGGGAATCTGGGCAACGACCTGCGTTTTGCGTTCAAGGCGGTGGGGGATACCGTCAACCTCGCGGCCCGCATGGAAGCCGCGGCCGATCCGGGAATGACCTTCGTCACCCGCGAGGTCCATCAACTGACCCAATCCTTTTTCCATTTTCGGGATCTGGGCGAAATCCATGTCAAGGGCAGGGACAAGTCGGTCCATGTCTACCGTCTGCTGGCCCAGAAGAAAGATCTGTACCGGCCGCGCCTCGGGTCGGAGCGGATGATTTTCTCCACGATGGTCGGCCGCAACCAAGAGGTCGCGCAACTGGAGCGTCAGATCCTGAGAACCGTGGACGGCAAGGGCGCCATCGTCAATATCATCGGCGATGCGGGTATCGGCAAATCCCGACTGGTTGCCGAACTCAAGCCCCACATGGTCGAACACGGCCTTGCCGTCATCTGGGGGCGGGCGCTGTCGATCGGCCGGAACCTGAGTTTCCATCCGGTGATCAGAGTCCTGAACAGGTGGGCCCAGATTGACGAAGGGGACACGGAGACCGTCGCCTTCGAAAAGCTGGCGCGCGCCGTAACCGCCATCAGCCCCGAGAACGCCGAAGAAATCATCCCTTTCGTGGCGACCATGATGCGGCTCACGCTTCCGCGCCAATACGCGCAGCGCGTCCAGGGGATCCGCGGTGAGGCCTTGGAGCAGTTGATTTTCAAGAATTGCCGGGATCTATCGCTCGCGGTGGCGCGGACGCGACCGCTTGTGGTGGTGAACGAGGACCTGCACTGGGCCGACACCAGCACCATCGACCTGCTCGCTTTTCTCTTTCGCCTGGCCGAGACGGAGCGTATCCTGTTCATCAATGTTTTTCGTCCGGGTTATACGACGACCAGCGAGCGGCTGACGCAGATCGTCAGGGAACGGTTTGCCCCTCTGTATATCGAGATGCCGCTCGCGCCCCTCGACACCCAGGCCTGCCGTACGGTGATCGCCAACATGCTCGAGACCCGGCAGTCGCACCGTCGGGTCATCGACGAAATCACCCGCCGGGCCGGCGGCAACCCGTTTTTTCTCGAGGAAATCGTCCGCACGTTCATCGACCAGGGGGCTGCGAAGATGATGGACGGCAGCCTCCGCTTGAGCGAACAGGTCCATGGCCTGACGATTCCCCCGACCATCAATGAGGTCTTGATGGTCCGCATCGACCAGCTCAGGGCCGAAGCGCGCCGGTTGATCAAGGTGGCGGCGGTGATCGGCCGCATTTTTCTCTACCGTATCCTGGTGGACGTGGCCGAGGCGGTCGCCGATATCGACGAGCAGCTGACCTATCTGGCCGCCATGCAGTTCATCAGCATGCGCCAGAACGAAAATGAAACCGAATACCAGTTCAAACACGATTTGGCGCAGGAGGCGGCCTACAGCTCGATCATGCTGAGCAAGCGCCGGCAATTGCATCTCAAAGTCGCCGCATCCATCGAAAAGCGCTTTGGGCACCGGCTGCAGGACTTCTACGGCATGCTTGCCTATCACTACAGCCAGGGCGAGGACGAAGAAAGGGCCGCGGAATTTCTGATCAAGGCCGGCGAGGAGGCCATGAATTCTTCGGCCTCGGCCGAGGCGCTGCATTACTACCAGTCGGCTCTCGAGCTGTATTTGAAAAAATACGGCGCGGCGGCCGATGCCGACCGCCTGGCGCTGTTTGAAAAAAACATCGCCTTCGCCTATTTCAATAAAGGCCAGTATGCGGATGCGATCCTCTTTTTCGACCGGGCCCTGGCGCGGCTGGGCGTCAAGCAGCCGGCCAACCGCGCGACCCTGTGGGCGCAGTTCGCCTACAGTTTCCTAATCTATTACCTCAGCCTGTATTTTCCGTATTTCAACTATCGCCAGAAGCCGGCGCCCCGCGAGCAGGAAATCCTGTCGCTGTATTTGAACAAGGCCAAGGCCCTCGGTGTTTTGGACCCGGTGCGTTTTTTTATCGAATCGATCGTGATCGCCAAACGCATGACGGCCTACGACCTGTCGCTGATCGACAACGGGGCCGCTTTGTTTGCAGGGACCAGCGTATCGATATCCTGGTCCGGAAATTCGCTGCGCCTGAGCCGCCGTATTCTGGATTTCTGCCGGGTACGCATCAACCCCACGGACATCAAATCCAGACTTTTTCACCGCATGTGCGCGCTGGCCTACAATTGTGTGGCCGGCAACTACCCCGTTGCCGATTACGACAGCGACTTGATCGAACAGAACCTCTACCTCGGGGAGATCTACCCGTCGGTGCTCTATATTTTCCACCACGGCAATCGCAGTCTTGAACAGGGGCGGCGCTCGCAGGCGCAGCGCATGATCGATCAACTGGCCGACATCGCCGCGACTTACGGAAACGCGTTTTCCAAAACCGTCGAGCATGAGCTCAACGCCAGGATGCTGCTGAAGTACCGGCAGATCGATGCTGCCGTCCGGGTGACCCAAGCGGGCATAGATCGCGCCATCCGGCTCGACATGCACTTGTTCGTGCATCTGTTCCATTCGATCATGGCCCGGCTCAACCTTCTGCAGGCGGATATCGCCGGGGCCCAGGCATCGTTGTCGCGGGCGGCGGAATACACCGCCGAGGCCGCCGGCATGCCCTACTATCACAGCCAATTCGTGCTCGGCCGGTTCGCTTGCGATCTTCATCTGCTGGAACAGGCGCTGGCCGAAGGCGGCCCCCAATCGATCCGGACACGGCGCAAGGCGGCGGTTCGATCCGGCCGGAAGCTGCTGCGCAACGCGGTGAAAGTCGCCTGCGACCAGACCGAGGCCTTTCGGCTCAGGGGGTGTCTGGCATGGGCGCTCGACAATCAAAGCGCGGCTTGCAAGTGGTGGCTCAAGAGCGTCGACGTCGGCATCCGCCTCGACGCGCGGTTGGAGCTCGCGCGGACGTATGACCGGATCGGGCGAAGCCTGGGGGCCCCCCAAAGCCGTCAAGCCGAATTGCGGGGGCGTACACACCACCACTATTTGGAAATGGCGCAAGGGCTTTTCAGGGAGGTGGGCCTATGAGGCGACGGAGGGGCGCGCATCGCCGGCCGGCGCCGCTCGGCAATGAGGCGGAGTCCGCGGGATCCGGGGCCGTTCTCACCTCTCGCCGGCGAGCTCAACGATGCGCGCATACTCCTGCGGGGTGACCGGCATCACCGAGAGGCGGTTGCCGCGGCGCAGGAGAATCATGTCCTCCAGGCCCGGTACGTTTCGGAGCGCCTTCAGGGGAAGCGGGTGCTTGAATTCGGATTCGAACCGGATGTCCACCATGAACCAGATGGGGTTCTCCGGCGTGCTCTTGGGATCGTAGTGATCGCTCTTGGGATCCCAGGCCGTGTGGTCGGGATAGCCGGCGCGCACGATCCGGGCCGTGCCGACCACCGCCGGCTTTTTACCGCTGTGGTAGAACAGGACGCCGTCGCCGACCTGCATGTCATCCCGCATGAAGTTGCGGGCCTGATAGTTGCGAACCCCGTCCCAGTGATCGGTCTGGTGCTTCTGCCGCTTCAAGTCCTCCAGGCTGTATTCGCCCGGCTCGGTTTTCATGAGCCAGTATCGGGTCCCCATGGTCACGCTCCTTTCCATCCAGTCCATCCAGCCTCAATTCAATACGTCTTCAAACACCCGCCTGAAATTGCCGCCCAGGATCAGGCGGATGTCATCCTCGGCATAGTTGCGTTCTAAAAGCCCCGCGGTGAAATCTTGCAAACGGTGGTGGCCCGGCAAAACGTCGTAGGTCTCCAGGGGGTGGGCCAGGGACAGATAATTTTCAAAGCCGCCGCAGAAATCGAATCCAATGCCCACGTGGCGGATGCCGGCCACGCGGACGACATGGTCCACGTGGTCCAGAAGGGCGTCGACCCCGCGTTTGTCGGCACCGTCCCCCACGAAGGCGCTGATGGCGTTCATTCCCATCACCCCGTCCTTGGCGGCCAGGGCCTCGATCTGCCGGTCTTTCAGGTTGCGGGGGGTGTCGGCCAGCGCGCGGCAGTTGGAATGCGAGGCGATGACGGGCGTCTGGGCGATGCCGATGACGTCCCAGAATCCGGGTTCGTTCATGTGGCTGACGTCGATCAGCATGCCGAGGGCTTCGGCCCGGGCCACCAGCGCGCGGCCGAAGGACGTCAGGCCCCCGCCGCGCGGCTCGCCGCCCGGGGTAAAAGCGCATCCGTCGGCCGCGTAGTTGCGCCGGCTCCAGGTCAGCCCCAGCCCGCGGACCCCCAGATCGTAGAAGATGCGCAGCAAGTGCAGATCGTTCTGGAGCGGGTCCGCGCCCTCCAGCGAAAGCATCAGGCCGATGGCGCCGCTGGTTTCCAATCGACGGATGTCCTCCCGGCGACGGCACAGATCGATCGCGCCGGAGAGGGTCTCCAACTCCTCCGCCAAGTGGCTGATCTGATCCAGGGCGCGGCGCAGACCCATTTCGGGCAGAAAAAAATTTTCGATGAAAATCGAGGCGACGATCAGATTGAAGCCCCCTTCCCGGAAGCGATCGAGGTACTGCCCGGCGATAACGGCCTTACGGCCGCGCTCGCGCTGGTTGGCCACATCCCAGGGCAGGTCGAAATGGGCATCGACCACAAAGGATTCGGCATTCAATCGAGCGGCCTTGTGGTTGCGTTCCTGCTTCATGCCTGAGCGCTCCTTGCAGGGGTGGGGTTGCGCGGC
>CAYMAR010000053.1:1537-7095 GCA_964388465.1 uncultured Desulfobacteraceae bacterium | reverse complement strand
TGGCGCGTATACGCTTGCCGGGTCTGACCCGCTCGCAGGGCCGCGACCGTCAGTTCTTCAACGATGACGCCCCGCCGCATGACGGCGATACGTCGGCACATATGGGCAACGACGGCGAGGTCGTGGCTGACCAGAACATACGTCAACTGCCGTTCGCGCTGCAAGCGCGTGAGCAGGTTGAGCACTTCCGCCTGCACCGAAACGTCCAGCGCCGAGGTCGGCTCGTCGAGCAAAAGGATCTGCGGCTCCAGGATCAGGGCCCGGGCCACGGCCACGCGCTGCCGCTGGCCACCGGAGAGTTGGTGCGGATAGCGGAAACGAAAGGACCGGTCGAGCCCCACGGCGGCCAGGGCGTCCTCCACCCGCGTTTGGCTGTTGCCCAACCGGTGAACGGCGACCGGTTCGGACAGAATGCGGTCGATGGTATGCCGGGGGTGGAGCGATCCGTAAGGGTCCTGGAAAACCATCTGCACGCGTTTGTGAAAGGCGCGCGACCGGCGAGCCCCCTGAAGCCGATCGTCGATGACGACCTCGCCCGACCAGCGCCGCAGCAGGCCGCTCAGGACGTTGAGCAGGGTCGATTTGCCCGAACCCGACTCCCCCACGACGCCGTAGATCTCACCCGCGGCGACATCGAACGAAACCCCGCCAAGCGCCGGCTGGGCCCGGCGGCCGCGTCCGAAGACCACCCGGAGATCGCGGACGCCGATCATCGGTCCGCCTCCCGCCAGGCCGGGTCGCGCGCGAGCACGGGGAGTGTATCGACGGGGCGATCGATTCTCGGCAGGCAGTTGAGAAGCCCGCGGGTGTAGGGATGCGCCGCCCGGTGCAGGTCGCCCGCCGGGCGGGTTTCCACGATCCGCCCCGCGTACATGATGATGATGCGGTCGCAGAAGGACGCCACCAGGTTGAGGTCGTGGCTGATGAAGACGAGACCCATGCCGCGGGCCTGCACGAGGTCGTCCATGATGGCCAGGAGTTCCATCTGGACGGTGACGTCCAGGGCGGAGGTGGGTTCGTCGGCAACCAGCAGATCCGGTCCGGGCATCAGCATCATGGCGATCATGATGCGTTGGCCCATGCCCCCGGAGACTTCGTGGGGATAGGCATCATAGACCTGCTCGGGCCGGTGGATTTTCACGGCGGCGAGCATGTCCAGCGCCCGCCGGCGTGCCTCGCGGCGGCTGGCGCGCTGGTGGATGCGGCAGGCCTCCGCAATCTGCCGGCCCACCGTCATGACGGGATTCAGCGAGTATTTCGGATCCTGCATGACCATGGCGATGCGGCGCCCGCGCAGGGCGCGCATCTGGCGGGCATCGGCCGGGTCCTGATCGTCGCCGTCGAACCGCAGCCGATCGCAGTGCACGATGCCCGGCGGCCGCACCAGGCCGAGCAGGGCCCGGCAGGTCACGGATTTGCCCGAGCCGGACTCGCCGACGATACCGAGTTTTTCGCGGCCCATGGCGAAGCTCACCCCGCGCACCGCCGCGACCGTTTCTTTGGGCGTGTGGAAGCTGACGCGCAGGTTGTCCACCTCGAGCAGGGCCCCCATCAACGCGCCTCCGTCTTGGGGTCGAGCACGTCGCGCAGCCCATCGCCCAAAAGATTGAAGCCCAGGCTCACGAAGAAAATGGCCACCCCCGGCATGGCCGCCACCCACCACTGGTCCAGCATGAATTTGCGACCGCTGGAGATCATGGCCCCCCATTCGGGCAGGGGCGGTTGGGCGCCCAGGCCGAGAAACCCGAGCCCGGCCGCCGTCAGGATGATGCCGGCCATGTCCAGGGTGACACGCACGATGAGCGATGGCAGGCACAGGGGCATGACATGGCCCCAGACCAGGCGAAACGGGCCGGCGCCCATGAGCCGGGCGGCGCGGATGAAATCCGAGTGGCGGATCGTGAGCGTTTCCGCGCGGGCAATCCGGGCGTAGGGCGGCCAGGCTGTTATGGCGATGGCGATGATGGCGTTTTCGATGCCCGGCCCCAGCGCCGACACGAAAGCCAGGGCCAGGATGAGTTTGGGAAAGGCCAGGAAGATGTCGGTGATCCGCATCAGGGCCGTGTCCACCCATCCGCCCGCATATCCGGCGACAGTGCCGATCGCCAGCCCTGCCGGGGCGGCAATGACGGCCACCAGCACCACGACGTAGAGCGTCAGCCGCGAACCGTGAATGATCCGCGAGAAGATGTCGCGACCGAGTTCGTCCGTTCCCAGCCAGTGGGCGCGTCCGGGCGGGTCCAGACGCTGGGTCAACTCGGGGGTGTTTGGAGGATAGGGGGCCAGCACGGGCGCCAGGGCCGCCACGGCCACCAGCAGGACGATGATGCTCAGCCCGATGACGGCCAGCCGATTTTCGACAAAACGCCGCCAGGCCAGATAAGCCCGGCCCAGACGGGCCTGACGACGGGAGCGCGGGGCGGTGGAGAGGAGCCAGCGACGGACATCTCCGACCCGCCCCGCTTTATTCGGTGGTGCGGTTTTCACGGTCATCGCGCGCGCGGGTCCATGATGCGGTAGAGAAAATCCGACAGCAGATTGATGCCGATGAAGACGGCGCCCACCACGATGGTGCCGCCCAGAACGGCATTCATGTCGGCGGAGAGCAGCGACTGGGTGAGGTAGAAGCCCAGTCCCGGCCAGGCAAAGACCGTCTCCGTCAGCACCGAGCCTTCCAGCAGATTGCCGTAGCTCAGGGCGATCACCGTCACCAGCGGAATGCGCACGTTGCCCAGGGCGTGGCGCCAGATCACCGCGCGCTCGCTGACGCCCTTGACCCGTGCGGTGGTGATGTACTCCTGGCTGAGCTGCTCCAGCATGAAGCTGCGGGTCATGCGGCTGATGTAGGCCAGGCTGAAATAGCCCAGGATGAGTGCCGGCAGGGTGATGTGGGCCAGCGCGTTGCGGAAGATGTCCCATTCGCCGGCCAGGGCGCTGTCGATCAGGATCACCCCGGTGCGCGTCTCCAGCAGCCCTTCGTAGAAGACATCGAGCCGACCGGGACCCGGTGCCCAGTCCAACCGGCCGTAGAAGAGCAGGAGCCCCATGAGCCCCAGCCAGAACACTGGGATGGAATAACCGAACAGCCCGATCACCCGCAGCATCTGATCGGGCCAGCGGCCCTGATGAACCGCCGCCAGGACCCCCATGGGGATCCCCAGGAGAATACCGAACAGGGTCGCGGCCGTGGCCAGCTCGAGGGTGGCCGGAAAGACCCGCAGAATATCGGTGGTGACGGGATTGGCGGTGAGCACCGAATGGCCCAGGTCGCCCCTGACGACCTTGCCGAGATAGATCAGGAATTGCTGATAGAGCGGCAGGTGCAGCCCCAGTTCGACCCGCACGCGCTCGTAGACTTCAGCCGGCGCGCGGTCCCCCACCGCCGCCAGCACCGGATCGATGGGGACCACCCGACCGATCAGGAAGGTCACGAACAGCAGACCCATAAACGTCAGGGCCACCGAGCCGGCCAGGGCGGCCGTCCTGCGGCCGTAGCGCAGAAGGCGCCGGCCCTGAACCGGATCGCGGGTAGCAGCGCCCATGGGCGCCTATTTGGTGACGTGGCGGTAAAAGTTGCTGTCGAAGCTGGGCCCCAGGACGAAACCCTTGACGTCCTTGCGCTCCGCGGCCACCTCGATATCCTGAAACATGATGACAAAGGGCGAGGTCTCCTGGTGCTCGCGCTGGATCTCGAGGTACATGCGCGCGCGCTTGTCCGGATCCGGCTCCAGGACGGCGGCCTCGGTCTTGCGGCTCATCGCGGGGATGTCCCAGGCGTTGCGCCAGGCCAGGGGTTTGGCTTTGGCGTTATCGGAATTGTCGACGTTCCGGGCAAAGGTGTCGGCGTTGGTGTGCGGGTCCTGGTAGTCGGGCCCCCAGCGGCCGATATAGATCTCGTGGTTACGGGCCCGGTATTTGGTGAGGGCCTGCTTGCCGTCCATGGGGATGATTTCCAGTTTGACGCCGCCCAGCATGAAGGTCGACTGGATGGCCTGGGCCATGTCCAGGGTCGGGAAATTGTTGCGCGTGTCCATGGTGAGGGTCAGCCCGTCGGGGTAGCCGGCCTCGGCCAGCAGTTGCTTGGCCTTGGCGGGATCGAGGCGGAAGGGGCGGTCTTCGAGGGCGCCCAGAAAGCCCTTGGGCAGAAAAGCCTGGTGCGGCACCATACTGCCCTTGAGAATTGTGTCGGCGATGCCCTCATAGTCGACCAGGTATTTGAGAGCCTGCCGGACCTGGGGTTTGCTCAAGGCCGCGTGCTTCTGGTTGAGCCCCAGGTAGAAGATGCCGCCTTTGGGGGCCGAATGAATGCGGACGTCGGGGTTGCCCTCGAGCCCCTTGATCTGGTCCGGCCCCAGATTGCGGGCGATGTCGATATCGCCTTTTTCTACCAGCAGCCGCTGGGTGGCCTGCTCGGGAATGTGGCGGATGAGCACACGCTGCATCCGGGGGGCGCCGTCCCAGTAGTCATTGTGGGCGTCGAGCAGCAGCAGTTCGCTGGCTTTCCACTGGTTCAGTTTGAAGGGGCCCGAGCCCGCATGATGGGTGCGCAGCCAGGCGTGGCCCAGGTCGCCGTCGACTTCGTGGGCCATGACTTCTTTTTTGTCCACCACCGAGCCGACGGTGGACGTCAGGCAGTAGAGGACAAAGGTCGGGGCGTAGGCCTTGTCCGTCTGCAGGACGACGGTGGACGGATCGGTGGCCCGGATCCGGTCGCGCACGTTGGCGGCCGTGAAGCCGAACTGGCCCAGGATAAACGCCGGGGATTTGTCCAGGATGACCGTGCGCTGCAGGGAAAAGGCCACGTCTTCCGCGGTCAGGGGGTTGCCCGAGGCAAAACGGATGCCCGGGCGAATCTTGAAGGTGAAGGTCTTGCCGTCGGCGCCCACCGTCCAGCTTTCGGCCACGACACCGTAGATCTTGCTGACGTCCTCGACCGCGTAGCCGATCAGCCGATCGTAGGTGTTGCCGGCATACTCGGCGCCGGAGAATTCGAAAATCTCGGCCGGGTCCAGCGTGATGATGTCGTCGAACTGCCATGCCATGACCAGGGCGTTCTTCGGCGTGGCCGCTTGTAAGGGTGACCATACGGTTCCAAGAAATAGTAAAAGGGTGACGATCAACGGCAACCATTTTTTCATGGAAGACCTCCTGCGGGGTTAAGGTTGAACCAGGGGCACCCTGGCAAAGGCGTGAGCGACGAACGCGCCGTCGTCCGGCAGGGCAAGCGGCTTCTCTATACACCGGGCAGCGTACCGGATGTCAAGCGGGAAAGGGGCGGGCGTCGGTGGGCCGACGCATTCGCCTCAGGCCGTGCGCACAGCCAGGCAGAGCCCGTCGTAGCGCGGCGAATGCCCGGGCAGCAGCGCATGCAGACTGACCGATCGCCAGGCGGGATTGCGGAACATGGCGCGATTGAAGGGGTCGGCGTCCTCAAACGCCACGTTGTCGGCCACGAGCAGCCCTCCCGGCGTGATGACGTTCTCAAGACCGGGCAGTGCTTTGATGTAATCTTCTTTCTCGATGTCCATGAAGACGAAATCGAAGCGTTCGGCCGTGCG
>CAYMAR010000053.1:0-1437 GCA_964388465.1 uncultured Desulfobacteraceae bacterium | reverse complement strand
GAGCAGGGTGCTGCGCTCCGGGAGCAGGCGCTGGAAATAGGTTTCCGGATCGGCGATCATTGTGCTCATGTGGATTTCCTTTGGCTGTCGTCGTGTCTTTCAGGGCGGCGGTTGGCATGCCGGGCAGATGTGCGTGCTCCGCTGCCCGACGATGAGGCGTTCGATCGTTCGGCGGCAGCGGGGGCAGGGGGAACCGGTGCGGCGGAAGACATTGAGTTCGTCCCGGTTGCGCCCCTGGTTGCGCGCGAGCGAATAAAAAGTGGTTTCGCCGGTGCCCAGGGTGGTGCCCATATTGCGGAGCCCTTTGCGCAGGGCTTTGCGAATGGACCGGTGAAGCCGGCGGACATCCTCGAATCGCAGTGTGTCTGCGGTGCGCAGGGGATGCAGGCCGGCATCCCAGAGGGCCTCATCCACGTAGATATTCCCCAGTCCGGCAATGAAATGCTGGTCGAGGAGCAGGGGTTTGAGCATCCGGTGCCGCCCCTGGAGGCGCCGCGCCAGGCGTTGGGCGCTGAAACCCGGGTCGAGGGGTTCCGGACCGAGGCGCGCGAGGAAAGCCCCGGGGTCGGCGGGCAGGTAGAACCGGCCGAATTTGCGGGTGTCGTGAAAACGCAGTTGCCGCCCGTCGTCCAGGCGAAAGGCGATGTGTTCGTGTTTGGCGTAGCGGCTGCCGGGGCGGGCGAAATGCAGGCGGCCGGTCATGCGCAGGTGCAGCAGGATCTGCGAGGCGTCCGCCAAGCGCCAGACGATAAATTTGGCCCGGCGTTGGATGGCCTGGATGCGCTGGCCGGTCACACGCCGCCGGAAAGCGGCGGCGGGCATGCCCTCGACAACGCCGGGCCAGCGGACCACGACCGCACGGATGCATTGTCCGACCAGGCCGGCGTCGACCAGGTCGTTCACGATGGTCTGAACTTCGGGCAGTTCCGGCATGGATCTTCTCCGTTGGATATGCGCGAAACGCGTGTCCCGGACCGGTGCGCCGTTCGAGGGGCATGTCCCTTGAGCCTTGGCTTATTCTCAGAAGGCGCGGCGGTTTGTCAATACGGGCGGCGGCCGGTGGTTGCCGAAGTGGTATTCATGGGTGTGGGGTGCTCGCAAGAGCGGATGGGTGAATCAAAGCGCAGGCGCTGAAAGGAAAACGTGACCTAGACACCGTTATTGGCAGGCGCCAAACGGTGACCCTGTTCGAGTCGATGGCCGCTAAGCGATGGTCAGACGCAGGAGGGCGGAAATGGCGATCACGATGCCAATCAAATCAAAACTGTCAAGTGCACGTCCCATGCGTAAGTCCTTTAGCTGGTGGTTAGTGTCCCCGATCACTGTGGCGACATTCATTTCTGCAAAGTACGTGCCTGGAAGCGGGCGATATGGCCAAACCCTTACCAGGCTTGTGTTTGAAACAAACCTGCTCCGGTGCGGGTCCCCACAAACAGG
>CAYMAR010000052.1:10415-14736 GCA_964388465.1 uncultured Desulfobacteraceae bacterium | reverse complement strand
TTGGACCGAAAACCGCGGGGTGTCGAAATACTGCGGATCGGGCCAGAAGCGGATGCGGGTGCCGGTGTTGCGCTGGCCCACGCTGCCCACGGTTTCGAGTTCGCCGGCTTTTTCCCCGTGGGCGAATTCGATCCGAAAGTGTTTGCCCTCGCGCTTGATGTCGACTTCCAGCCGGGAGGACAGGGCATTGACCACCGAGACCCCGACG
Source organism: uncultured Desulfobacteraceae bacterium (assembly GCA_964388465.1). Classification (GTDB taxonomy): domain Bacteria; phylum Desulfobacterota; class Desulfobacteria; order Desulfobacterales; family UBA5852; genus JABZFP01. Next base: position 14,528 of record CAYMAR010000052.1, on the reverse strand, counting down.
CCGTGGAGCCCTCCCGAAAACAGGTAGCTCTTGTTGGAGAATTTGGCGCCGGCATGGAGGCGGGTCATGATCACTTCCACCCCGGTCACCTTTTCATCGGGATGGATGTCCACCGGCATGCCGCGCCCGTTGTCCGCCACCTCCAGGGATCCGTCGGTGTGCAGCGTCACGTCCAGCCGGTTGGCAAAACCGGCGATGGCCTCGTCGACGCTGTTGTCGATGGCCTCCTGGCCCAGGTGATTGGGCCGCAGCGTGTCGGTGTACATGCCGGGACGGCGTTTGACCGGATCGAGCCCGGTCAATACCTCGATGGATTCGGCCGTGTAACTGTTTGCCGCCATATTTGCGTCTTCCTCGAATGATGCCGCCCGCCTGTTGCGATCCGGCCGGGCGTGCTTCGGGTCGGCGCGTACCATACCGCATCTGCGAATTTTTGCAATTCGAAAACCATTCGCCGGCCGGCCGGCGGGAGGGCCCCGGCCATCCGCGACTGGACATTGCCGGAACCCGGCACCACATTTTAGCCGTACTTCGGATACCGAAAACATTCCCGCAGCGTCGGCCGCATCGATGCGATCGGGGATCTACAGCCAGCCGATCGATAACCCTCAAACCGGAGAATGCCATGTTGACCGCCGAAGACATCGTCAACGAAAAGGGCAACGACCTCATCACCATCGGGGCCGACGCCACCGTCCACATGGCCCTGCTGACCATGGTCAACAGCAACGTGGGGGCCATCCTGGTGGAGAAAGACGGCGAGATCGTCGGCATCTGGACCGAGCGCGACCTGATGCGCGACACGGTCAAAGCCGGCTTCGATCCGGCCGCGAGCCGCATCGGCGACTATATGATCTCCCCCCTGATCTCCGCGCCCCACACGGACAGCGTCTTCAACCTGATGGACAAGTTCCTGGGCCTGCGCATCAGCCACCTGCTGATCGAAAGGGACGGCGACTACATCGGCATGCTCTCGGTGGGGGACGTCATGAAAGCCACCTTGCAGGCCAAAACCGACGAACTCAAGGCCCTCAATGCCATGGTAAGCTGGGATTACTACGAGGACTGGCGCTGGCAAAAGCCCTGATGCCAGCGTTCCGGTCCGGCAGGATCAGGCGCCCGCGTCCGGGGCGTCGGGTGCCGGCCGGCGCGGATCTTTTTGAAGGCTGCCCATCCAAACATTGAGCACGGCCTGGCAGAGGGTGGCCAGCGGAATGGCGAACAACAGCCCGACGACGCCATAGAACCCCCCAAAGATCAGCACGGCCACGATGATGGCCACCGGGTGAAGGTTGACGACGCGCGAGAGCAGCAGCGGCGCCAGCAGGTTGCCGTCGAAAATCTGGATAATGCCATAGGCCGCGATGACCCAGAGGGTATCGGTCGTGGGTCCCCATTGGAAAAAAGCGACCAGGGCCACGGGGAGAAACACCACGGTCACGCCGATATAGGGCACCAGCACCGACAGTCCGGTCAGAAGGGCCAGCAGCACGGCGAATTCAAGCCCCATGAAAACGAAAACGATGTAGGCCAACACCCCGATGATAAGAATCTCCAACATCTTGCCGCGCACGTAGTTGGCAAACTGCTGGTTGACTTCGATCCAGACCTCGCGGGCCAATCCGCGGTCGTCCGGCAGAAAGCCCTTGACCCAATCCATGATCTTGCGCTTGTCCTTCAAAAAGAAAAAAATCATCAACGGCACGAGCACGAGGTAGATGATGACGGCGATCAGACCACGGACCGACGCCATCGAGTAGGACAGCAGGCCGCGGGCAAACCCGGTGATCTGAGCGCTCAGCGAGGTCGTAATCTGGTTGATCTGCCCGGTGGTGATAAGGTCCGGGTATTTTTCAGGCAGTTGGATCAGAAGGCTCTGCCCCTTGGCGAACATTTCCGGCAACTGCTGGAGCAATTGGCCTACCTGGCGGGAAACCAGCGGAAGCAGAATGACGATCAGGGCCATGAAGCTGACCATGAAAAATAAAAAGACAAGCAGCACGGCGGCCCGACGCGGCACCCGGTGCTGCTCGAGCACTTGGACGAGTCCCTCCAGGAGGTAGGCGATGATGACGGCGGTCAGCACCGGCGCCAGCATCTGGCCCAGAAACAGGATCAAGAGGAAGCCGACGATCAGGAGGAACCACAGGATCAGCACCTGCGGATTGGAAAAATAGCGTTTGATCCATTCGCGAAAGATCTGATTCATGCCATCGGTTCCATGAGGCGTGGTGTCCGGGACGATGCGCCGACAGGACGGCCGGACAGACGTAGTTACGATGAATTCCCAGCAACTGTCAATAAGTTGCGATCCGGCGGAGAACCGTTGACGACACCGTGTGGGTGCCGGGTGGCGGGTCACCGCCAGCCGTCTATCGCCAATCCATTTGACTTTGGGGCATGATTTTGGCACTCAGCGACCAAACCAAGCGGTCCCCGATACCCGAATCGCACCGCCGGACCCTCAGCTCGATAACTTCAGCGCTGGCACGATCGATTCGCCGCCTCGCGGTCGACGACAACCCTGAAAGCCGTACCTTGTAACTTTTAGAACTGAATCCCGCGATTCGCCAAAAAAACCGTGGCCAAAACCGCTAATTAAAATCCGCCTCAATGGCGGGGCCCCCGACACCGACCATGGACCACCGATGCCCCTGATCACCCGCTCCAGCTACCGCCCCCCCGCGCTGATCGTCAACGGCCACCTGCAGACCATTTTGACGTCGCTTCTGCGGCGGGTGGACGGGGTCGGCTACCGGCGCGAGCGCATCACCACCCCGGATGACGATTTTCTGGACCTGGACTGGTCGGTGTGCGGGCGCGACCGACTCGTCGTGCTGTGCCACGGGCTCGAGGGCAGCACCGAGGCCGTGTATATGCGGGGCATGGTGCGGCTATTCAACCGGGCCGGCTGGGACGCGCTGGGCATCAATTTCAGGGGCTGCAGCGGAACGCCCAACCGCCGGGTGCGCAGCTACCACAGCGGCGCCACCGCAGATCTGGCCATCGTACTGCAACATGTCCGCCGGATGGCGGCGTACCCCCGCATCGGTCTGGTCGGTTTCAGCCTGGGTGGCAATCTGGTGCTCAAGTACCTGGGCGAGACAGCCGAACGTCTGGACGCGGACATCCGCTGGGCCGCCGCCGTTTCGGTGCCCTGCGACCTCAAGGACGGGGCCCTCGCCATGGCCCGGCCGGCCTGCCGTATCTATATGGCGCGATTCCTTAGGACCCTCTGCGCCAAGGCCCGTGCCAAGGCGGATATGTCCGACGGCTGGCTGCGGGCCGAGGATTTCGTGGGTCTGCGCACCTTCCGCGAATTCGACGACCGCTACACCGCCCCGGCCCACGGCTTCAAGGATGCCGAAGACTACTGGCGCCGATGCAGCGCGCGCTTCTATGTCGGGCGGATCCGCATCCCCACCCTGCTGATCAACGCGCGTAACGACCCGTTTCTGGGGCCTCGCTGCTATCCCGCGGACGAGGCCCGGCAAAGCGACTGGTTCCACCTGGAGATACCCGCCAGCGGCGGCCACGTGGCGTTCCTGCCGCCCGGGGTCACCGGCGACTTCTGGCACGAGCACCGCGTTATGGCCTTCGCCGAGGAACAGGACGGAAGCCGTAACGGGTGCGCTTGACCCCACCTGAATAAACTGAGATGGATAATGCGCCACGTCGTTCGATCACAGCGGGCCACACGCGGTGCGGAGGTTGACCATGGGTTTGGAGCCCCGGAATATGCGGTTTTACAGCGGCGGGCACCAGGGGGCCGAAGCCGCCTTCGGCGAGCAGGCGGAAGCCTATGGCATCCGCGAGATCAATTTCGCTTACCCGGGGCAGACCGTCGCCCGCCGGCGGGGCTTGACCGTTCTGGGCCCTGAGGCCCTCAAAAAAGGGGCCATTAGCATGGAAATCGTCTCGCTGCGCATGGGACGCACCTTCAGTCGCGAAGCCGAAATCCGCAAGGTGCTCCAGACCATATTCCACATGGTCAACATGGGCCATCAGGTCTTTTCGGTGGGCTGGATCCAGCCCGACGGGACCGTCAAGGGCGGCACCGGCTGGGCCGTGGAACTGGGCAAGTGGTTCAACCGCCCGGTAAGCGTCTTCGAT
>CAYMAR010000052.1:8217-10315 GCA_964388465.1 uncultured Desulfobacteraceae bacterium | reverse complement strand
GCGGACTATGGTTGGGTCACAGACTTCCTGGCGCCCCGCAATCCGCATCCGGACAGCATTCTCTGGCGCTCCCGCTACCAGGCACCCAATCCCCGGGGGGAGATTCTCCACGACCAGGCCCGCTACTGGGGACGCCGGGGAATTCACTACCACCAGTTTCTCCAGGCGGGCGAAAACACCCTCAACGTCAAGATCGCCGGACTGCTGATGGAATCGCTCCGCCGCCACAACCGCTACGATCCCGACGATTTCCTGCAGCGCTACATCGATTTCATGACGACCCCCGGCCGCCACGACGACACCTATGTCGAAGAGTGCCACCGCCATTTTTTCGCCAATTACGCCCGGGGCGTGCCTCCGGCCGAATGCGCCGCCGCCGAAAAACACATCGGCGGGCTGGTGGGCATCATCCCCCTGATCGTCTTCTTCGCCCGCCGTCCGGCGCGGGCGCGGGAGGCGGCCCTGGCGCATCTCGCGCTGACCCATCCCGGCCCCAAGATGGCCTCGGCGGGCGCCCTCTTCATCCAGCTATTGACGGAAACCCTCCGGGGGCGCCCGCTGGCAGACGTCATCCACGAGGCGATCGCCGGGCAGCGGAATCCCCTTCTGGGGCATCCCTTCCGGAAATGGCTGGCCCTGCCCGACGATGCCGTCATCGGCCGCCATCTGAGTCCGGCCTGTTACGTCGAGGATGCCGTTCCGGCCGTCATCTATCTGGCCCTCAAATACCATCGGGATGCAGAAAACGCGCTCATCGCCAACACGAATCTGGGTGGCGACAACGCCGCCCGCGGCGCCGTGCTGGGCGCACTGGTGGGGGCAGCCAACGGCATGGCGGGATTCCCGAAGCGCTGGGTGGATGGGCTGACTGATCCGCCGGCGCTGTAGCGCTCTGACCATCGCGGCGCCGAAAACGATCGGGCCACCGCCTGCGGGAATCCCTCTGGCATCCGCCGCCGTTCCTGACGAAAAGCGATTGACATGCTTGTCGTCACAATTTATTTGTATGTGCAAACAACGATTGAGGCGAACGTGACCACGACCGACCATATTCTCCATCACTGCTTGTATTTCACAGCCAATTCTCTGGCACGGGTCATCACCCGGATGGCCGAGGAGGAATTCCGGCCTACCGGGCTATCGCCTTCGCACGCTTTTTTGCTGATGCTTGTAAACGACAAGCCCGGCATCGGTCAGAAAGAACTCAGCGCCAAGCTCCACCTGGCGCCCTCCACGGTTACACGATTTATCGATACCCTGGTCTACCGCGGTTACCTCGAGCGCCGTAATGAGGGTAAATCCTCGAGGATTTTCGCCACCGCGACAGGGGGCGGACTAAAAACGGAGATCGCCGCGGCCTGGAAATCACTTTACCGGCGCTATGGCGCGATCCTGGGGCAGGTGGAGGGCGACGACCTGACGGCACGCATCCATACCGCCAGCGATAAGCTCGGTCAGCCGCATTAAAAAAATATCTTGTCTATATTGTATGTACAACCAAAAATGAAAGGAGACGCCTCGCCATGAAACCCATCGGCCCCGTAAACGCGCTTTACCCCATGCCGACAACGCTGGTGGGCACCATCGTCGACGACAAGCCCAATTTCCTGGCGGTGGCCCACGTGGGCATTCTGAACCACGGCACCCCGCAGTACCTGTCCATCGGCCTGCACCAATCGCATTATTCCAACGCCGGCATCCACGCCAACCGCACCTTCAGCATCTGTCTTCCCCCTGAGAAGCGCATGGTCGAAACCGACTACTGCGGCATCATGACCGGCCGCAAAACCGACAAAGCCGCCCTTTTCGATGTCTTCTACGGCGAGCTGAAGACAGCCCCCATGATCCGCGCGTGCCCGGTCAACATGGAGCTGGCGCTGCACGACGTGCTGAAATTCGAATCCCACGAAATCTTCGTGGGCCAACTGGTCCAGACCTACGCCGACGACGACGTGCATCGCGATGGCGTCATCGACATCTCGCGCCTGAAACCGCTGCTTTTCGACATGGCCAGCAAAAAATACTGGTCCCTCGGCGCGGTCCTGGGCCAGTGCTGGGGCGCCGGCAAAGCCCTCAAACGCCAAACGTCTTGAACCGG
>CAYMAR010000052.1:5490-8117 GCA_964388465.1 uncultured Desulfobacteraceae bacterium | reverse complement strand
AATGCCATGACCCATAAAACCAACTGGAGAGTCACCGGCGCGTTCGAAGCGCTCTGCATGGAAATCCTCGATGCCTACCCCGAAGCCATCGGGGTGGCCTACAAGGGTCTCGACTGCGGCTGCGCCCTGCTGTGCGGTGTTTCGGCCAGCTCTCAGCCCCTGGGTCCCCTGCGCCACCTTTCCGGACAGCCGCGGTCCGCTGGCCGCCGAACGGCCATCTGCCTCAAATGCAAGATCGACAACGGCCTGCGCCGCCGCGTCATACGCGAAGGCATCTTCTGGCCCGGCAGCGCTGACGAGCGCCCGGAGGTCGAATTGCGCAACCTGATCGGCCGAAGCGTTTTCGGTCCCCACTACCGGGAAGACGATTGATCCGCCGGGCGATGATGGTCGCCACCGGGACCGCTTGTCGGTTGGCGCCGCCCTAACCGAGGAATGCGTTGATGCCCCCGAGCGACGCGCCCGTTGATTTCCCGGACCACCAGTTGCGCTGCCTGTTGCGCGAACCGCCCGGCGGCCCGCCGCCCGAAGCCTTTGGGCCCGGCGTCGCCCGCAGGATCCGACGCTTTCACCGCCGGCTGCCGGGCTACATCCCCACACCGCTCGTGCCATTGAAACGGCTGGCACGCACCTGGGGCCTCGGGGATATTCTGGTCAAGGACGAAGCGAAGCGCTTCGGGCTCAAAGCCTTCAAGGTGCTTGGCGGCAGCTATGCCGTGGCGCGCCTGATCTGCGCCAAGCTGGGTCGGGACATCGAGACGATCACCTACCCGGAGCTGACCGGTGACGAAGTCCGCCGCCGCATCGGGTGCATCACGCTGGCCACGGCCACCGACGGCAACCACGGGCGGGGCGTGGCCTGGACGGCTGAGCAGTACGGACAACCGGCGGTGGTCTTCATGCCAGGCGGAACCGCCCCGGCGCGCGTGGCGGCCATCGAGGCCCACGGGGCGCGGGTGGTGGTCACCGACCGCAACTACGACGACACCGTGCGTCTGGCCTGGCAGCAGGCCCGGGAAAACGGCTGGGAGGTGGTCCAGGACACGGCCCGGGAAGGCTACACCGATATCCCCCGCTGGATTATGCAGGGCTACCTGACGCTGATGGATGAAGCCGCCGAACAGATGACCCGCCTCGGACGGCATCCCACCCACGTCTTGCTCCAGGCCGGCGTGGGCGCGTTTGCCGCCGCCATGACGGGCTACCTGGTCAACCGTTACCGTCACAATCCCCCCCACATCGTCATCATGGAGCCACAGGCCGCCGCCTGTTTCCTGGCATCGGCCGCATCCGCCGACGGCCAGCCACAAACGGTCGGCGGCGATCTGGCCACGATCATGGCCGGCCTGGCCTGCGGCGAGCCCCATCCGGCCGCCTGGAAAATCCTGCGGTCCTTTGCCAGCGGGTTCCTGAGCTGCGCCGATTTTACGGCTGCCAACGGGATGCGCATCCTGGCGCACCCGCTCGAGGGCGACCCGGCCCTGGAGGCTGGCGAATCCGCCGCCGTGGGGCTGGGCGTTCTCGATCTGCTGATGAACGCGCCGGCCCTGGCGGCCCTGAAACACCAGCTGGACCTCGGCCCCGGGGCCACCCTGCTTTGTTTCAACACCGAAGGCGCCACCGACCCCGCCAACTACCGCGCCATCGTGGGCGGCAATCCTTCCACCTGACCCCGACGGCCCCACCTAAGCCGGTCTTCCGCCGGGCTCGCGGCCGGTGCGCAGAATTTCCCTGGCGCGACGGCCGCATTGATTGTCGCGACCGGGGCTGCTATAGTCACGACAAGCGTCAACGCGGGTGCCCGCGCATCAAACGGCGCGTTCTCGCACCCAAGCATCATTAAACACCGGAATGCCAGGTTGGAGCCATTGGATAGGGCCACGTCTGAAAAACATAAAGCCTACCTGGTCGCAGATTCGGCCGACGCCTTTATCCGTCCGATTCCCATCGAATTTGAACGCACCGTCATCGGCCGGACTACCGAGAACGGCAACCAGGTCAAAATCAATGACCGCCATATCTCGCGTCAGCACGCCTGCATTCATCGCCAGGACGGTCAATACCTCATCAAGGATCTAGATTCGCGCAACGGCACCTTCCTGAACAAGGAACGTATCACCCGCGGGCGCCTCCAAAACCACGACAAAATCAGCATCGGTCGTCACCGCTTCCTGTTCCTGGTCCAGCCGGAGTCGTCTGGCGTCCCTTCGCAGCAACCCTCAAAGAATGATGAGACGGCGACCCTATCGATCAGTCACGCGGAACTGGACCTGTCCACTGTTTGGGCCCAAAATGCGACGGGCGCCGCCCAAGGATTTCTGAACCGGAAAGTCGCCGCATCCGCCGAACCCGAGCAGCCGGTTCCCCTGGCCCATCAACGGCTTTCGCTGTTGTATCGATTGAGTGAGAATCTGAATGCTGCCGGCCAGACCGGCGATGTCTACGCCAAGGGCCTCGAGCTGGTCATGCAGGCGATACCGGCGGCCGAGTTCGCGTTGATCGCCCAACCCGCAGCCGACGACGACGGTTTCCACATCGAGGCCATCCAGTTGCGCGACCGGCCGCCGAGCGGGGGCGACGCCGTCCCTGTCAGTCAGACCGTCTTTGATTGGGTGTTCCGCGAGAAG
>CAYMAR010000052.1:0-5390 GCA_964388465.1 uncultured Desulfobacteraceae bacterium | reverse complement strand
CCTGGGCCTGCCGATGGTCAACAAATTCGTGTTGAAATCGGGGGGCGAACTGCGGTTCCAGTCCGAAGAGGGCCAGGGCACCGTATTCAGCATGGCTTTCCCCCCGAAAGATTTCCCTTAAGGGCGCCCCTCCCGGGCCAACCGTTAGAAACGATCCCGCCCGTGGCCGCGATCCCCGACCCATCATCACCGACCAGAGGCCGGCACCCGGCAACGGCGGCGCCCGGAGCGGCTTCATCGGGAAATCCACGCGGGCCCGGCCGGCTGAATGCCGAAGCCGCCGTCTACCGGACGTCAGCCGCTAAGGGCTGGCCATCAGGGGTATATTGGTCGGACCAATAGACTTGTCTAACGACCGCAGCCGACCGATGGGGGCGGGCGGCGGAAAACGGAGACATGCAACGCTACACGGGCCAGGACCATTTCGACGTCATCGTGATCGGCGGGGGCATCAGCGGCGCGGCCGTGGCCTACGAAGCCGCCTCCCGCGGGCTGCGCGTCGTTCTTTTCGAAAAAGACGACTTCTGCGGAGCCACCTCGGCGGCCTCCTCCAAGCTGATCCACGGCGGCCTGCGCTACCTGTCCAACCGGGAATTCACCCTGGTGCGCGAATCACTGCGCGAGCGTCGGATCCTGACCCATATCGCCCCCAACCTCGTCTACCCGCTGGCCTTCATGTTCCCGCACTACCGCGCATCGTTCAAGACCAGCAAATGGTTCGTCAAGCTGGGGCTGACCCTCTACGATCTGCTGGCCTTTGACCGGTCCGTCGTCGGGGCGACCGCCAAACGAATACCGCGGCACCGGACCCTTCCGGCGCGCGAGGCATGCCAACGCATGCCCATCCTGAACCCCGAAGGGCTCACCGGCGCTTCGGTCTACCACGACTGCCTGAGCATCGCGCCCGAACGGCTGGCGCTGGCCTTTATCCGCTCCGCGGTCCGCCACCGGGCCGAGGCCGCCAACTACGCCCGGGTGGACGGTTTCATCTACGGGACGGACGGAAAAACCATTGCCGGCGTGGACGTCTACGACCGCATCCACGGTCGGCGCCGCGCCGTGACGGCCGCCGTAACCGTCAACTGCGCCGGCCCCTGGGCCGACGGCGTCCTCGATCGGGCCCGGCGCCAAACGTCCGGCCGGCGCATACGCCGCTCCGAGGGTATCCACATCATCACCCGCCCCCTGATTCCGTCCGGCACCGCCGTCAGCGCCATGGTGCCGGGTGGGGGGCATTGCTTCCTGATTCCCTGGCGGGGGCACACCCTGATCGGCACCACGGACAAGCCCTATGACGGGCACCCGGACGACTACCGGGTCACCGGGGAAAGCATCCGGGCGTTGATCACGGCCGTCAATTCGACTTTCAGCGGTCTGGGGCTGACCGTCGGCGACGTCCGCCACTGCTATGGCGGACTGCGCCCCCTGGTGGAAAGCGGGGACCAAGCGACCTACAATGCCTCGCGACGATACGAGATCCGCGACCATGCCAAGGCGGGCCTGAACGGCTTGATCACGGTGGAGGGCGGCAAGTGGACCACCAGCCGGCACCTGGCCGAAAAAGTCGTCGATCATCTGGCGACCGCCACGCGCCTGCCGGTCGGCCGGTCGATCTCGGCCCGGCATCACCTGCACGGCTGCGCCATTGGCGACTTGCCGGGCCACCTGGCCGGACTCCAGGAGCGCCACCCGGATTGCGACCGCGTCACCATCGACACCGTGGGAAGGCTTTACGGCGAGGACGCCGACGCCGTATTGAACTTGTCCCGGAACGTGCCCGATGGAACGAACCGGATCGATGCCGACGGCGAAATCATGGGCCAGGCCGTCTACGCCGTGCGCTACGAAATGGCCCGGACCCTCACGGACATCGTATTGCGACGCACCGGCATCGCCACCCTGGGCTGCCCGGGCGAACCGGTGCTGCGGCGGGTGGCCGCCGCCGCCGCGGAGGCATTGGACTGGGACGACATGCGCATCGCCGAGGAGGTCCGGACCACCATGGAAACCCTGGCGGTGCCGGTGGCGTGACAACCCGGCATTCGAAAGCGGGGCCACCGGGGGTGGGCCCGACCTTCGATGGAGCGAAATTAAGGATGAAATCCAAAAAGACCTTCCGACCCGCCTGGAGCGAAGAACCGCCGCCGCCCGGGAGTTACCGTTCGATTTTCAAATACGGCGACCCCAGCGGTTTCAAGCATCCCAGCGACAAATGGTATGCCATGCTCAAGGCGGAATTCGGCCTGAGCGACCGCGATTTCAAGGCCCGGCAGAACGAAGGCCGCGAACCGTTGGTGCTGGAACGCCCGCCGCGGCTTGCCGAGCGCCAGATCAAAGCCCTCGCCGCCATCGTGGGGGCGGAGAACGTCGCCGCGGACGAATACAACCGCACACGGCACGCCTACGGCAAGACCACCGAAGAAATGATGGAACTCAGCCGCGGCGTGGTCCGGGAGATCGCGGACCTGGTGGTTCACCCCCGCCACAAGGCGGACGTGCGCCGGATCGTGGCCTACTGCCACGCTGAACGGATTCCGGTCTACGTCTTCGCGGGCGGGTCCTCCGTGACCCTGGGCCTGCGGCCGGTCCGCGGGGGCATCACCCTGGTGATGGGCACGCACATGAATCGGTTTCTGGAGCTCAACGAGGAGAACCAGACCGCACGGGTCCAGCCCGGCATCCTCGGCCCGGCCTACGAGAAAATGCTCAACCAGGCCCCGGAGCGCCTCCGCGCCGGGCGCCGCTACACCGGCGGGCATTTCCCCCAGTCCTTCGAATTTTCCACCGTGGGCGGCTGGGTCGTCACCCTGGGATCCGGGCAGGCCTCGACCTATTACGGCGATGCCGCCGATCTCGTGGTCAGCCTGGAGGTTGTGACACCCGTCGGGGACGTCAAAACCCTGGAATACCCGGCCACGGCCACGGGCCCCAAGGTGGCCGACCTGATGAAAGGCTCGGAAGGCGCTTTCGGCATCCTCGTGGAAGTCACCCTGCGGGTCTACCGCCACATGCCCGCCAGCCGGCGGTATTTCAGTTTCATGTTTCCCAGCTGGCCGGCGGCGGTCGAGGCCAGCCGCGAAATCGCCCAGGGTCAGTTCGGCCGGCCGGCCGTCTACCGTATCTCCGACCCTGAAGAGACCGAGCGGGGCCTCGAACTCTACGGCATGCCGCCCCTCGTCGACCGCTTACTGATCAAGCGCGGCTGCGCCCCCATGGCGCGCTGCCTGTGCCTGGGCAGCGTCGAAGGCGACCGGGATTACACCCGCCTGGTCCGACGCAAGATCCGCCGGGTGGCGCGCCGCTGCGGCGCCATCTATCTCGGGGGCTACGCCAGCCGGAAGTGGGCCCGGACACGCTACATCGAACCCTATATGCGGGAAGACCTGAACGATTTCGGGATCACCATCGACACGCTCGAGGCCGGCGTGACCTGGGACCACCTGATGGCGCTGCATTGGGGCGTGCGCGAATTCATCAAGGCCCGCCCCCGGACAATCTGCATGACCCATGCCTCGCATTTTTATCCCCAGGGCACGAACCTCTATTTCATCTTCATCGGCCGGTTCGGGGGCGTCGAGGAATACCGCCGCTTCCAGGCCGGCATCATTGACCGCATCCTGGCCCACCGTGGCTCGCTGAGCCACCACCATGGCGTCGGTCGCCTGCTGGCCCCCTGGATCGAAGACCATCTGGGAGGCGTGCAGATGGCCGTGCTGCGGGCGCTGAAAGCGCACTTCGACCCCCGCGGGATCATGAACCCCGGCGGGCTGCTGGGGCTGGACCTCGGCCCGCGCGCCAAGAGGCAGCCATGACAGCCCCCCGCTCCCGGGACGAACTGGTCTTGGTTTTCGATGCCGGCACCCAGTCCATCCGCGCCGCATTGATCGACCTCGAGGGCCATATCGCGGAAATCGTGAAGACCCCCATCACCCCCTATTTCTCCCACCAACCCGGTTGGGCCGAACAGGACCCGAACTATTTCTGGGAAAACCTGGCCGCCACTTCACGCAAACTGTTGGGCACGACGGGCGTCGACCGCGACCGCATCGCCGGCGTGACCCTGACCACCCAGCGCGACACGCTCATCAATCTGGACCGGGACGGGACGCCCCTGCGCCCGGCCATCCTCTGGCTGGACCAACGCAAGGCCGAACGAACCGGCAACCTGTCGCCCCTGTTTACCTGGACGCTCAAAGCCATCAACAAGGACGAGCTTCTGGAGAAGGCCGAGCGGACCTGCAAGGCCAACTGGATTCGGCAGCACCAGCCCGAGATCTGGGAGCGCACCCGCAAACTGCTCCTGCTGTCCGGTTTCCTAACCGCCAAATTGACGGGGGATTTCCACGACTCCGCCGGGAACATGGTGAGCTATCTGCCCTTTGACTTCAAGCGGCAGCAATGGGCCCGGTCCGGGGATTTGAAATGGAAGATCTTTCCCATGGATCCGGCCGTGCTGCCCACGCTCGTCCAACCGACCGCCCTTCTGGGCCACGTGACCCGGCCGGCATCCACGCAAACACTCATTCCCGAGGGGTTGCCCGTCGTCGCGGCGGCCACCGACAAGGCCTGCGAGGTGCTGGGCGCCGGCTGCCGCTCGCCTGAAATCGCCTGTTTGAGCTACGGCACGACGGCCACGGTCAATACGGCCAATCGCCGCTATGTCGCGATTCAGTCCTTTATGCCGCCCTATCCCAGCGCCCTTCCGGGCTATTACAATACCGAAGTGATGGTTTACCGCGGCTTCTGGATGGTGAGCTGGTTCAAACGGGAATTCGGTCTGCGCGAACGGCAGATCGCCCGCGCGCGCAATATCGCCCCGGAAGCGCTCTTCGACGAGCTGATCGCCGAGATTCCCCCCGGTTCCATGGGCCTGACCCTGCAGCCCTACTGGTCGCCCGGGATCAAGACCGGCGCCGCCGCCAAGGGGGCCATCATCGGCTTCGGCGACGTGCACACCCGGGCCCACATCTACCGTGCCATTTTAGAGGGCCTGGCCTACGCCCTCAAGGACGGCACCCTCACCCTGGAGAAACGCAACAAAGTCCCGATCGAAAGCCTGCGGGTCTCCGGCGGCGGCTCCCAGAGCGAAGCCGCCATGCAGATCACCGCGGATATCTTCGGTCTTCCGGCCCAACGCCCGCACACTTACGAAACGTCGGCCCTGGGGGCGGCCATCGACGCGGCCGTCGGCCTGGGATTCTATTCCGACTTCGACACGGCCCTCGCCGGCATGACCCGGATCACCGAGGTCTTCGAACCCGTCCCGGCCCACCGGGATCTTTACGCCGCCTTGTTCGAAAAGGTCTATCGCCGGATGTACCGCCGCCTGAAACCCATCTACGAGGACATCCGCGCCATCACGGGCTACCCGTCCGCATCCTGAGCATGCC
>CAYMAR010000051.1:0-14791 GCA_964388465.1 uncultured Desulfobacteraceae bacterium | reverse complement strand
GCACGCCAAATAAGGAACCTACAGCGCGCCTTGGAGACGGAACGCGACCTGCGTCGAGCAGGTGAGCAGCGCCTCAAAGAGGCCCTGACCCTTCTTCAGAAAACCCTTAAAGACCGCGAAAAATTCCGTAATCTGGTCGAAGATATCAATGCCATCGTTTTCGCAACCAACCAGGATGGCATCGTGGTCTACGTCAGTCCCAGTATTCATGCCTATACCGGATTTCGTCCGGATGAATGCGTCGGCCTTCCCTTTCTCGACCTTGTTTTTCCGGATGACCGCAAGCACCTCCGGAAAATTTACCCTAAAATCGTCGCCGGGCAACTGAAGTCGAACGAATACCGCATCCGCCACAAGCGTCACCAATTCTGCTGGGTCAAGGCGTTCAACCGACCCAACATCACTGACGGCGTTTTCAACGGACTCCGCTGTGTCATGGTGGATATCACCGGCCGCAAAAAAGCGGAAGATGCCTTTCGCGACAGCGAGATCAAACACCAGACCATCATCGAGAACATCGAGGAAGGGTATTTCGAAGTCGATCTGAAGGGCAACCTGACGTTCGTCAACACCCCCCTGTGCCGCATTGCCGGCTTCTCAAAATCCCAGTTGCTGTTCACCAATTTCAGGGACTACACCTCACGGCGCACGGCGCGGCTTCTTTTTCGTATTTTCAACCGGGTCTTCCGAACGGGCATTCCCGTTGCCAATCAGGACTTCAAGGCGGTCCGGCGCAACCAAAAAGTGATCCTGGAAATCTCGGCCTCGCTGGTGCGCAACCGCGATTCGAAGCCGATCGGTTTCCGGGGCATGCTGCGGGACATCACCCAGCGCAAACGGGCGGAGGCTGAACTCAAGGAATTGGAACGCCAACTCTACCATGCCCAGCGCATGGAGGCCATCGGCACCTTGGCCGGCGGCATCGCCCATGACTTCAACAATATCCTCATGGGCATGCAGGGCAACATTTCGCTCGTACGCATGCGCCTTCCCAACCGTCACCCGCTGACCCAGAAGCTGAAGAATGTCGAGCAGTACATCCAAAACGGGGCGGGGCTGACCCGTCAACTGCTCGATTTTGCCCGAACCAAGCCGCGCCCCACCCGTATTTCGGACCTGAATTTCCTAATCCATAAAACCGCGCGGATGTTCGGGCGCACCAAAAAAGAAATCCAGATCGACCTCTCCGGCCTCAAGGCGTCCTGGACGGTCAACGTGGACAGCGGGCAGATCGAGCAGGTCCTGATCAATCTCTGCGTCAATGCCTGGCAGGCCATGCCGGGCGGGGGCGACCTCACGCTGGCCACCCGCAACGTCGAATTGAACCGCCAGACGGTTCACCCCTTCGGCATGAAACCAGGCAAATACGTCGAGGCCAGGGTCATCGACACGGGCATCGGCATGGATGAACTCACCCGGCAAAAAATATTTACGCCTTTTTTCACCACCAAGGAAAGGGGCCGCGGCACGGGTCTGGGCCTGTCTTCGGCCTACGGCATTATCAAAAACCACGGCGGTTTCTTCAAAGTGACCAGTCGTTTGGGACGGGGGTCCCAATTCAGCATCTTCTTGCCGGCCACCGAGGTGCCGGCCGAAGGGAATCGGGAAATCCACCAGGAACCGATCCGCGGCACGGGAACGATTCTGGTGGTGGACGACGAAAAATTCATCACCGAAATCACTCGGGAATGGCTGAGCGAACTGGGCTACAAGGTCATCGAGGCCCCGTCCGGCTCGGCCGCCGTGGAAATATACGAAGAACTCAAGAATGCCGTCGACCTCGTCATCCTGGACGTCGTCATGCCGGGTATGGATGGCGGGGAGACCTTCGATCGGCTGCAGTCGATCGATCCGGATGTACGCGTCCTGCTGACCAGCGGCTATGGCTTCAATCAACGGGCCGAAGACATCGTGGCCCGCGGCTGCCTGGGGTTTATTTCCAAACCGTACAACATTCTGCAGTTATCGGAAAAAATCGGCAGCCTGCTGGGATTCGTCGACACCCCCGCGCCCCGCAAACGGCAACGCATCGAATAACCGCGATCCCTCCTCCGGCAAGACGGGCATCACAGCCCGGGCATGTCGGTCTCGAACGGCCAGGCGGCAACGCCGCCCTCGATGAAGCGCACATTGTCAAAGCCCTCGGCGTTCAATATCCGCTGGGCCTCGTAACCGCGCATGCTGACCTTGCAGTACGTCAGGATGGGCGTGTCGCGGGGCAGTTCGTCGAAGCGTTCGCGCAGTTGGTCCAGGGGAATATGCACCCTATCGGTATGGGGGATCCATTCCATCTTGGCCTCGTCCTCGATGCGCACGTCCAACAGCAGACAGCCCCCGGCGTCCATCTGCGCCTTGGCCTGCAACGGCCCGATACCGTCGGCCAGCCCGTCGAGTTTGTTGGTCAGAACATGGGCGCAGACCGCCAGCGGATCGATGGGTGGGCTGTATGGGGGGGCGTAACCGAAATCGATGTCGGCCAACTGATCCAGCGTGGCCCCGAAATAAATGGCGCTGGCCGCCGCATCCAGTCGCTTGGCCCCGTCGCCCATCCCGGCCACCTGGACCCCCAGGACCTTGCGATCGCGTCGCGAGGCCAGCATTTTAATGGCAAACAGGCGGCTGCCTTCCATATAATGGGGCTTGTCCTGGCCCGACCAGGTGGTCACCGCGTAGTCGATGTTCAAACGGCGGGCCATGGTTTCGGTCACACCGGTGCGGCCGATGGTGAAATCAAATGCCCGCACGATGCTGGAACAGCCGATGCCGCTGAAAGGCGTCGGCCGCCCGGCGATGTGATTGGCGATCACCCGACCGTGTTTGTTGGCGGTCGAACCCAGCGGCACGAAGAGGCGCTCGTCCACCAGCCGGTGGACAAATTGATTGCGTACGCAGTCCCCTCCGGCATAGATATCAGGATCGCTGGTCTGGCCGTTGGCGTTGACAATGATGCCCCCGTCGCATGCCAGGCCGGCTTCCCGGGCGAGGCGATCGTTGGGCCGCGTGCCCACCCCGATGACCACGAGGTCGGCCTCGATCGACTGACGGTCGGTCACCACGCGCCGGACCCGCCCGTCGCCCTCCAGCGCCGTCACCCGCTCGCCCAGCACCAGCGCGACATCGTTGTCTTCCAGGTGCCGCTGGGACATCCGGGCAATATCCTCATCGATGATACCAGGCATGATCTGGCCCATCATTTCCACCATGGTGACATCCAGGCCCTTGTTGACCAGGGCTTCGGCCATTTCCAGGCCGATGAAACCGGCCCCGACGAGAACAGCCTTTTTAAGCTCTCGCTGTTCGACAACCGCCACCAGACTGGCAGCGTCGTCCGGATGGGTCATGAACCAGACATGGTCCAGGTCAATGCCGGGAATGGGGGGCCGAAAGGCTTCGCCACCGGTGGCCAGTACCAGTTTGTCGTAAGGCAGCGTTCGCTCTTCGGCGGTGTCCCGATTGCGAACGCGAACGGACTTGGTCTCGCGGTCGATGACCATGGCCTCGGTACGGGTCAGCGTCTCAAAGCCTTTCCAGGTGCGAAAGAATTCCGGCGTGCGCGATACCCCCGCCGGGGTATGGGTCAGGGCATTGATGTTCGTAAAGGTTCCCTCGACGTAATAGGGCAGACCGCAGGCACCGTAGGATACCATCGCCCCTTTTTCGACCATGGTGATTTCGGCTTCCGGCATGATGCGCTTTAGGCGGGCCGCTGTTTTGGGTCCGCAGGCGACACCACCGACAATCAGAACACGCAAATTCGCTGACATGACACCATTCCTTTCCGCTCGTATCTTGGAATATTCTTCTGCGTTCGACGCTGAAATACGCTTTTGCGGAGTAACCGGTGCACCCCGCAGTTCGGCGTGGCCACCGACGTGGCCACCGAAGAGATTAGAATGCCCTGCGAAACATAGGCTGTCAATGGCTTTGACGGGGATTCGGGTGCCCGACCCTTCCGCGCCGGTCGCTTTTGCATTTGACAGTCCCGCATGTGCCTCCTTATATTTTTAATTAACCGCATTGGGCGTATCGCCGGTTTGCGGATTTTTCACCGCTGTTCACAGGCGGGCGAGGCGCCACCCAGTCACCTTTCGGCAGGGAGGCCCGGATGCGAATTCAGTATGAAACCATCGTCTGCGCCACCGACCTTTCCGATACTACCCCCTCCACCCTCATGCACGGTATCTCCCTGGCGCGGGAATTTCAGTCGCGACTGCTTGTTGGCCACGTCGTCGATCTGCCGACCCCCTCCATGTACGGCGAAGCCTATCTGGCGCCTGAAGAGCATTTGAACCGCAACCTCGAATATGCCCGCCGACATTTCGAAGCCTTCATGGCCGATCAGGCGGTCCAGTGGGAACCACGGATCTGCGTGGGCCATCCCGCCGACGAACTCAACCGCATCGCCCGCGAGGACGGGGCCCAGTTGGTGGTCGCCGCCACCCACGGCCGCAAAGGCTTGAAGCGTCTGCTGCTCGGGTCCGTTACCGAAAAGCTGATGCGCACCCTGTCATGCCCCCTGCTGGTCATTCGTGGAGGACAACCCGACGGCGGCCAGAGGCCGCCGGCCGAAACCCTGCGTTTCAAGCGCATCTTGGTCGGGTGCGACTTCAGCCCCAACGCCGAGCTTGCCTTGCAGCACGCCCTCAGTCTGGCCCAGGAATTCGAATCCGAACTGCATCTCGTCCACGTCATCGAAATGCCAACCTACACCGAGTTGCTCAAGCCGGTGCTCGAACATCGCCGCTCTTCGACGGGCGCCATCAAAACTTTCATTCAGGAGAAGATCGACGCCCTGATCCCCACAGATGCCCGTCTCTGGTGCCAGGCAACGACGGCGCTGCGCGAAGGGCTGCCTTACGCGGAGCTTCGGGCGTACGCCGACCAGGCGTCCATCGATCTGATTGTGCTGGGGTCAAGGGGGCTCGGCATGCTCGATACCATGTTTATCGGCTCAACCACCGATCGGGTCATCCGCAATGCCGAATGTGCCGTCCTATCGGTCTCGCTGCTGGCGGGGGAAAAGATTTAGGGCGGTCCCGGAAATCGACGCTCCGGCCACGGCCGGCCGAAACGCCTCCGATCGCCGCGGCTGAGTTGCGCGTTCACATGCATGGTGCCGCCCGCACGGGGACCCGCGGCTAAGCCATATCCTCCGCGACGCTGACCGTACGATCACCCAGCATGTTCACGTAACTGCCCATTTCATTGTCGTACCAGCCATAGATTACCGCCTGGGTGATGGGTATCCGGTAGACGCGGTCCCGGAGGTTTGCACGCACGTCTTCCGGCAACCCGGGAATGCGGCCGAGGTCCAGCGTAACCTCGGCCGTGCGGGTGTGGGTTTCGTGCCCCTCGATAATGGTGGCAGCGCGCGGAAAGCCGACGATATCGCCCGAGACGTTCTGCTTCTCGGTGAAATGCAGGTAGCCGTTGGGGTCCAGTTCGGCCGCCTGGCTGTAAATGGCATTGATCACACCCCTTCGGATGGGATCGCCCTCGAGCTCCTCCTGAAGATCAAGCACCAGGATGATCAGCGAGCCGGTGGCCGTGGGAATCCGCACAGATTCGGCGATGAATCCGATCTCCTCCATCTCCGGTATGACCAGCCGTAGGGCATTGGCCGCCCCGGTGGTGGTGAGGATAATATTGTTCATGATGCTGCGGTTTTTGCGCAGATCCTTAACCCCGGATTTGGGCAGACGGTCCAGCACGGCCTGAGAGCCGGTGGCCGCGTGCACCGTGGCCATAGAGGCCGACAAAATCCGCTTGGGGCCGAAATGGTTCAACAGCGGTTTCACCATGTGCGCCAGGCAGGTGGTCGTGCAGGAGGCGTTGGAGATCAAGCGGTGACGGCGGGGGTCGTAGTCGTTGGCGTTGATGCCCATCACCGTGGTCACGGCATCCTCGGGCATGGCCTGCCCCTTGTCCTTGATTTTGAAAGGCGCCGAGGCGATCACCTTTTCGGCCCCGGCATCGAGATGACCGCGAAGGGCGCCGCCCGGATCGTTTCCGGGTAGGGTCGGGTCGAGAAAGCGCCCGGTGGTGTCGACCACCAGGGTGACGTTGTTCGCCCGCCACTGGATCTCGGCCGGACGGCGGTGGTCCTTGAGAAATCGAACGGTGACCCCGTCGACACTCAGGGCGTTGGCGGTCTCGTCCACGGCGGTGATCACCGGCTTGGCCTGGTGGCCGTAAAGATATTGCGGCAGCATTCCGTAGGAAGAGTCCCGCTCGAGATAATGAGCGATATCGGCCATGGACTGCCCGGCTTCGCGACCGATGTTGACCACGATTTCCTGGAAGGATTTGCGGGCAATGTGATGCCAGACGGTCAGCTTGCCAATACGGCCGAACCCATTGACCCCAAGCGTTCTGCCCGCGCCAGGCGTTGCCGGATTTTGCATGGATTCTCTCCTCTCCTTGTTAGGTTCGATGCAGGCTTTTGGCGTATGCGGTTGCTGCGCCGCAGCCGGCTGCAACGGTTTGGACCGCGGCGTTGGTCGATGCGGGGCCGGCGGTCAGGCCTCTTTCACCTTCACGCGCCCGCTGAAAACCGTCCCCTCCTGCCCGTCGATACTGATGAAGTCCCCGGATTGAACGACGACATCGCCGAACCGGCAGGTCTTTTCTTTTTCATTGCACACGAGCTCACCACAACCCACGACACCGGTGCGGCCCAAGCGATGGGCCACCACGGCCGCATGCGACGTCAAACCGCCCCGGGCGGTGAGCAGACCGTCGGCGGCGTAAATCTCGCGGATATCGTCCGGCACCGTATCGGCCCGCGCCAGAATGAGGGCCGTGTCGGGTTCCCGACTGCGCCAGCGGTCGATCTCGTCCAGGGTGAAGACCAGCCGGCCGTTCATGGCCCCGCCGCTAACACCGATGCCGTGGCCGATGGGGTTGCGGTCCATCAGGTCCTGGGGGGCGAATCTCATGTATTTCTTGCGCTCGCGAATGGCCATATTGCGGCTCTGCAAAAGAAAGAGATCGGCGGAGGCCGCCCCTTCGAAGGTGAACTCCATCTCCTGCGGACTCCAGCCGCGGTGATAGACGATATCCTGGGCGAAGCGCTTCAGGGTCGCGTAGGTCTCGGGGAAATGGGTCTCCAGCGTTATGTCCGTGTCCCGCATTTCCGTTTCCTGCTGAATCACCGATATCGGCAGGGTGGTCACCAGGCCGGAAACCACATCTTCACCCTGATTTTCGATCGTAAAGTCACCCCACAGCCTGAGCGTGTCACCCGACCAGCGGGGATTGTGCGTAAAAATCACACCCGAGCCTGAATTCTGGGAGATGTTGCCGAAGACCATCTGCTGGATGGTGACGGCCGTGCCCCAGTTATCCGAGATCCCCATGATCTTGCGGTACGTCTTGGCCTTGGCCGACTCCCAGGATTCCAGGACACGCATGATGGTCAGCACCAATTGCTCAAAAGGGTCTTCCGGAACCTCGATGCCGGCCGAGCGCACCATCTCTTTGTAGGCCAGCGCCACCTGCTGCATCTGCGCACCGCTGAAGTCCCGCTTCAAGGGAATCCCGTGACGTATTTTGAAGTCGCTGATGATGGCATCGAAGTCGTTGCGCTCCAGGTCAAAAGACATGCCCCAACACTGCAGAAAGCGCCGATAGTTGTCCCAGGCGAACCAGGCGTTGTCCACCCGCGCGCCCAACCCCTCGGCAATGGCCTCGTTCATGCCCACATCCAGAAAGGTGTCCATCATGCCGGGCTGGGATATGGAGGAGCCGCTGCGCACCGAGAGCATCAGCGGGTTGCGCGGATCACCGTATCGCTTGCCGGTATACTTCTCGAGAATGCCGATGTTCTGGGCGATTTGGTCGCGAAAGTTCTCTTCGGCGGCGGCGTAGGATTCTATCACCTCGCGGCAGCGAAAGACCTCGGTGGTCACGATGAAGCCGGGTGGCACCGGGAAGCCAAAACTTTTGAGCTTCATCATGTTGAGCCCCTTGTTGCCCAGAAAAATGATGCCGTCCACTTTGGGGTTAGGGGCCACCAGCGAGGTCATGGCCCGCTGGGGATCGTAGTTCAGCAGACTGTGCAGGCTGCTTTTGGGAATCTGGGCCGACTGGTGAAAAAGCGTGTTCAGAATCCGGCTCAGGAACAAATCCAGTTGCCGCAGTCCCAGGGCCAGGGAAATCAGGTCGCGGAAAAAAATTTCCGACAGGCGGTGAAACAGGCGCTCGTCGCGCGGTTCGTCCTCTCCCGGATGATATTTGGGTAGCAGGTGCTCGGGCGGGGTCCGCGCAATAATGCGATTCAGGTTTTCCTCGTGGATGTTGTGGAAGTAATCGCTGATGATATTTTTCACCGCTCGCGCAAACCCCTTGAAGATGTCCAGGTACTGGGTGAAAGTAAATCCCCTGGCTTCCAGGGCGTGGGAGAGCATCTCCAGCTGGCGCTCGAATTCCTTGGAAGAAATGCCGTCCAGGCGCAAAGCCCGATTGAACAGCAGCAGCAGGTCGTAAATATGGTAGAAGGTGGCCCGCGTGATCAGGTTCAGATCGATGCGATGAATCAGTTTCTCAAGCAGGACGTTGGTGAGCGCCTCGAGACGGAAACTCAGCCCCAGGGCGTTGAACTTCATCTCATGGTAACTGCCGTACATCGAGGGGATGTCGATGGTGAAGTGGCGTTTTTTGTAAATGTCTTCCCGAATCTCGAAGACTTCCGACGCCAGAACGATGCGTTTGAGTTTTTCTTGAAAGCCCAGCAGCCGTTCCAGCCTGGCATGGCTCCGGGGCTCTTCCAGGATCGCTTCCAGTTCGTCCAGGTCGGGGAATCCCTCGGTTTTGAGCTGGGCGATGTAGCCGGCCAGTTCGGTGAACCCGATTTTGTATTTCTGGTTTAGAAGCTTGTAGAGGCGCACGGCCAACAGCACCCGCTGGCAATCCACCGAAGGCAGATCGGAAAACGTGTTCAGCGTTCGCTCGAAAACCCCGGCGTCGACATGCAGCAAGGCGTCCAGCTGATCCTGGCCTTCTTCCTGAAGGCGTTGCATCACCGCGTGTACGCCGTCGATATAGGGTCCCTGGGGTTCAATCTGGCTGAAAATATTGGGGGGCAGATAGGTCAGCAGAGGATCGATTTCACGGGTTTGCCAGAAGTGCAGAACGGATTCCATGAAGTTGATGATGCGATTGCTGCTTTCGACATGGCACTGTTTGCGCAAAAAATGCAGCAGGACGTCTTTACGATGATTGATTTCGTCTAGCTGGGTGGAAATGTCCCGCAGACGGCCCTCGGCGCCGATGTCGTTGAAGTAAACCGGGAAGAGCCGCGCCAGCTGCTTGGCGATATTGTAAACCGGCTCGACGCCACTGTTCAGAAAACGGGTGATATCCCGTGGGAATAAATCCGTATCCTTGATAAAGACGCCGCAAAGGGAGATGTGGATAATCAGGTAGGACATCAGGCGGGTGGAGTGCTTGGGGCTCAGCTCGATCAGCTCCAGCCAGGTGCGGATATTCTGCAGATGGGCACTGTTGACCTTGATCTGCCAGTCATTGCCGACGCCACCGATATTGGGTGCCTGAAACCCGAGTTCGATAACGCGATCGATGAAGAAATTGATAAAATCGATGTCCTGGGTGCGGTAAACCCCCTTGCCCATGTTGAGCACGCAGTTAAGGGCGGTGGTCGGAAACACGGATGCCCGCGCTTTTAGGATCGAAAAGGTCTTATCGATCAGCTTGCGGATGTTCCAGGGTTTTTCGTTCTCGATGATCCAGGTCAGGGTCCGGTTAATGTCGCGCAGGGCCTCCTCGTGGATGATCGACAGTCCCGAAAGGTTCATCTGGTAAAAAAGAAACAGGAGGCGGTAGAGGTTGCCGCGGCCCCCGTCCGCGTCGATGGCCAAAAGTTTGCCGGGGATTTCCCGGTGGCGGGTGACGATCTGATTGAAACCGGGCAGATCGAGGAGCGCCGCGAGGATATCGGGAGCCCCTTGTTCCGCGCGTGCGAGGATTTCATCCAGCCGCCGGGCGTGCCGCTCCAGAGTGGCATGCGAAATGGCTTCGAAGATCGCCTCCAGCGGGGCGTCCGGTTTGAAATCGCCCGCCTCCTTTTCGAACCACTGCTGGGGGTCCTCCTCGCCCAGCCAGTAGTCATAGGTCGAGCGGTAAAAGCGGACCAGCAGGCGATTCAGATGCACGAAGCGCGCCGCATCTCCGTCGGTGCTGGCCTGTACGGCTTCTCCCAGGCGGTTGAGCTGATAATAGCTTTTTAGAAAAAGGGCAAAGATCCGGCGATCGCATCCTTCGAGGTACGCAAAGCTTTGTTCCAGCGGCGACACGAAACGCTCGATCGCTTCACCGGCCTCTTTAATGATCTTGATCAGAAAAAGAAGCAGATTGTCGGCGGCATCGGCACGCACCTCCTCGCTGGTGGTGGATTCGATGGCGCGCCGATAGATATCCGCGAACAGCCAGGCAGCCTCCGGCCCATCGTCGTGGGTCTTGAGTAGATGAAAATAATCCAGCGAGTAGACCCGCGCTTCCTTGACGATAAAATGCCAGTTTTTGTAGGGGTGCGAAAGCTCCTTCAGAAAAGTGGTCAGCCCCTCCTGCAAACCGAAGTAAGGCGCCATAACGCGCTGCAGCACACCAAAACGGTGGTCGATTTCGACTTCGACATGATGGTCGGCGATATTGACTTCCAACGCTGTGGAGCGAATCATGCCCCTCCTCCTGATCACTTCCAGCAACTCAACGGCATTTTAGCGCCCGACGGGGGTCAAGGGCGATACCGGCTTCAAACCGGATTCGTCGTACCGCTGTATTACCCGCGGGGCAGCATCCGCAGCGGCGAACCGGCAAGCCCCACCAAGACATTAAAATTTCTATATAATACAATGGCTTTTCTATCATTGGGCTTACCACAGCCCCGTATCATTTGCAAGACAGCACGCTTTGGCGTTCGGAAGGCCATCGGCGTCTGCGGTTGGGGATCCGCTGAAACGATCGCTTTCCGGCGAAGGTGCCGACTTCAAAAAAAAAGCCCTTCCCGCACAGGAAGGGCTTCTATCATGTTGACCGTAAAAAAAATAACGGATTTAAACCTCCAGCCAGGAGTCGGAATAGAGCGTTTTGCCCATGATGACGTCCACGGTCTTCTTGTAATCCAACATCTCCTTGGACAGGGCGCCGACATCCGGTTCGACGCCGTCAAGCATGCCGTAAATCATGTCGACGATATCCTGGCGCTGGCCCTTGGCGATGGCAATCAACTGATCGTCCAGGGGATCGGCGATCACGGATTCCATCCCGCATTTCTCCAGCATGACCATGTAGGTCTGGTTGAGGATGGGACGCAGGTGGTCCGGAGGACCGTTGGAAATATTAGATAGGCCGCAGGTGCTGCGCGCCCCGGGTGCCATGTCCGGCAGCATCTTCTGGAATTCCATCAGGCTGATGGCCTGGGGTTGCTGGATATTGACCGGGGTCACGATCCCGTCCACCCAGATCTTCTCGTTGGGAATGCCGGCTTCGTTGGCGAAATAGAGCAGTTCGACACAAAGGGCGGCGCGTTCGTTTTCATCCCGCGGCAGACCCTCCGGACCCCACATCAGAGCGATGAAGTCGGCTCCGGCCTCGGCGGTCATGGGCACCATGCGCTCGTAGCGTTCGGGACGCACCATGATCGAATTGACGATATGCGACATACCGCTGGGGACGGGCTTGATCACCTTAAGGGCCGCCTCGATGGCATCGATGTTGGAGGTGTCCAGTGCCAGGGGCACATCGTCCACCACTTCCTGAACGGTCTGCACCACCCAGGGCATCAGTTCGATCCCTTCCTTCTTGGCCGGTCCGAGGTTGATGTCAATGAAATCCATCCCCTTTTCGCGCTGAAACAGGGCCTCTTCCTGGATGGGCTTGGGATCCCGCTCCTTGAAGGCCCTGCCGATTTTGGTCGAAATGACATTCAAGCTTTCACCGATGAGTAACATAGAACCTCCCTCTGATTTTTTCATCTTTTCCAGCCGGCCTTATTGCCGGTCTGACCGGCCGGCCGCCGCCGGCCGGTCAGACGCGATCGAATCGCGCCGAAACGGTTTGCGCTATTTCCCGCGAAGGAAGCCCGGAATGTGCGCCGCTTCCCGCGGACCGACCGTGATGGTCCAACCGGGAAGCTCCTCTTCAACGTCACCGGCGATGGCTGCGGCGTAGCCGGGGATGATCAGCTCCTGATGTTTGATCTTGTCGGCAATGCCGGATTTCTTGACGAACATCCCCACGTCGTCGCCCGCGAATTTGCCCGCCGCCCAGGCCGTGAGGACGGAAAGCCCCTCGGAATCCTTGATCAGCAGCCAGGCGGGCACCTTGCTGGCCTCGATTTCGCCCGAAACGATGAAGTAGGTCAGGGCGAAATTCGTGGTCACCATCACGGGAGAATTCTCGTCCGGGTTGTTGATCTCGAAGATGCCCTCGGTCACCGTCATGGGCCGCTGCGGGTCGGTGTAGATGTTCAGGCGCTCGAGCAGCAGCGGGAACAGGCTTTCCCCGCTGAAGTCGGAGAGTACCACGATGCTGCCGTATTTGGCGATAAACTGTCCGGCGACCAGGGTTTCCATATCCAGGTTGGAGGCCATCTCGCAGGGGAATGTAATGGTGGGGAAACCCACTTCGCGTTTGAGATCCTTCAGGGCCGCACGGCGGATGGCCACCATGTCGTCCAAAGACTGGCGCACGTCGCGGGATCCGGGATCGAGCACCAGGTCCTTGAGCCCCATCTCGGTGAGCTTCGTGGTCAGCGGTACCAGCGCCTCCACCGAATCGGCCTTGACCGCCAGGGGCAGGTCGTTGGCCTTGGCCAGCTCACCGAAGGCATCCACGTTGGCCTCGGTGGCCGCATAGATCAGCGGTCGCTTGAAGGCACAGGCCTCCACACCGGCTTTCATGACATCGGCGCTGGCGCTTATCAGGATCAAGTTGAACTCCGAGGTTTCAGCGATCTGTTTGGCCCGGGCGGCGAATGCGGCGGCATCGCCACCAGCGTCCTTGAGGGCCACCAGTTCGGGCCGCAGCATAAGGCCGACCCGCTCGTACTGCAGGGCATTCCACTCTTTCAGTTTCTGGGCCGCGTCGGCTTCACTCATGTCGGAAGACAGGACCGCCGCCAGGGCGGTCGGATTGTAGAAAGTCTTTTCGTGGCGATAGAGAACCGTCTCTCCGCCGACCGTGGTCTTGCGAACACCGGCCCCAAGCACGACCGGACGGATCGGCGGTGCGGAGGCCTCGGCCAGTTGTTCGCGGGCCTCGTCGGATACGTAGGGGCAGCTGTCCAATTCCGCTTTGCCGGAAGCCAAGTTCATGGCAAACGCGAGGCAAGTGGGAACACCGCACTCCTTGCAGTTGGTCTTCGGCAGCAGCTTGAAAATCTGAATACCGGTTAATGCCATAATTTTCTCCTTCGGTAGGCATACGATCGCACGGGGCGAATCGAACCATTGCGTGTTCACTTGTTACCGTGCGGGGCGTGTGGCGCCAACGCCCCGCACACCGGCAAACCGGATCAGCCGCCGATCAGCGGCGGCATGGACAGCGCCGGATGACCCTTTTCTTCCAGAAAGGGCATGATCTCCTCTTCGGTGAGCCCGACCGTCTCGTCGGCGATCTTGTCGACCAGATCGGGGTGGCCCAGCTCGGTGCCGCGCGCGATCAGGCGCTCCCGAATTTCGTCCTTCAGGATTTTAGGCATCCAGACCATCCGCAGGAGACCGCCGTCACCCATGATGAACTTGCGCTGGGTGATGTTGTACTTGGAGTGGCCCACGAAGCCCGGTGAGGAGGCCCCGCCGCCCATGACACCGGCCAGGGTGGTGAACTTCATCCCGCAGGGGGTCTCGCCGGTGTACTCACGGTTGACCGTCATGACGCCGTTGCAGGAAGGCAGCATGGCGGCGATACACTCGCAGCAGCCGCAGGTGGTCATGGGTTCGTTCACCATGGAGTAGAAGTTGTACTGGGTGATGGCACCGCGGGAAGCCTTGTTGACAAATTCGTTGACGCCCTTGAACATCCCCAGTTTGGCATCCAGGACTTCGCCCTTCTCGATAGGCTGGTTGGGGCCGGTGGGGTTGATCTGGTAGGAAGCCCGACAGTCCATCCAGTTGTAGGCCCCGCAGAGGCCGGTGCGCTCAGGGCTCACCGCGCAGACATGGCTGGGCGCAAAGGACTGGCACAGCGTGCAGGAGTAGAAGATTTCCACGTCCTCGTCGGTCATCTTGTCCACACGCTCGTCGCGGGTTTTGTACTCGCCCCGGGCCCGTTCGGTCAGCGGGCCCACGTCTTCCTTCTTGGTGTACAGCGTCACCTGGACCTTGTCCAAAATGGCGCCGAAGTCCTGGTGAAACTTGGCGTGCAGCACCACCCCGATGTCCTTGATGGTAAAGCCCTTCTCCACGGCGGCCTTGCTTACCCGGATCCAGGCGATGTCGCGCTGGCCCATGTGCATGACGCCCTGGATGTAGTTCACCAGATGGTGGATCTGGCGCTCCAGGATGGGCTCGAAATCGGTTTGCATTTCGCGGCCCGCTACCTGGACGTAAATCCCCAGCGGCAGGGTGTCGCCTTCCTTGACATCCCCGATGTCCGGGCCGACCACATCCACCTTGCCGTCCTCGATGTCGTTCATCTCGGCCATCTTGACCAGCTCGGTGGCCTGGGTCTTGCCGCCGCCCATCTGGGTGAACAGATCGGCGCCGCGCACGCGCTCGCCCTCGTAGGCCGGACCGAAGTTGCAGGGAATCTCGATGTCCGAAACGGTGAC